>DATCWW010000097.1:0-11523 GCA_036566145.1 Gemmatimonadales bacterium | reverse complement strand
TGTCGGGAGCGAAAGGTCCCTCCGATCCGGGACCTCACCCCCACCACCGAGGTTGGTATGCCCCCGCGCCAGGCGAGGCTTCGATCGACATACAGCGACTGGTACGCCGGCATTGCCCCCGGCACATGGCATCACGCGCTCTGGGTCCGCGAGAAGGCGCTCGCGAACCTGCGGCACGGGAGGCCGCAGTGGGAGAACCTTCCGCGCGAGCGGGTGCTCTCCGATTCACACTTCGAGTTCCAGGGGGGAGAGAGCGGGAACGGAGGTCGTGACGGCGACCGCCGGATGGCCCGCAGGGAGGAGTGACGCCGGGGGCCGGGTGGGCTACGTCAAGGCGGTAACGAACCCGTCCCCGTAAAACCGGATGCCGCGCGCCGCCTGGGCCGCGAGGATCCTTCTCACCTGGTCCACCTCCGCCGGCTCGGCCGCCCGCACGGCGATGAGCGATGCGCCGGCGCCCACCTCGTCGAGATACTCCTGCCGCAGCAAGCCCTCGTCGGAGAGCGCGCCGGTGAAGGTCGCGCCCTCCTGCCGCAGCCGGGTGCCCCGGCCGTGGATCGCCGCGACGCTGCCCAGCACCCGCAGGCTGTCGTGCAGGTGGATGTCGTCACCGGCGATGCCGGCCGCGAGGAGAGCCTCGACGGCGGCCACCCCGGCGCGGGCGTCGAGCGCGGCGACGACATAGCCCATGGGGTACCAGACCCCGAGCATCCGGGCGAACATCCCGTTCAGCTCCAGCCCATCGGCCGTCCGGCCCAAGTCCACGCTCGCCGAGCCTCCTCCGACGTCCGGGGTCAGTTGGCGAGCCGGGTGACGTTCTCCGCCGCCGGCCCCTTCTGCGCCTGCACCAGGTCGAATTCGACTCGATCGCCCTGGGTCAGTGCCTCGAGGCCGTCGCCTTGAAGGGCCGAGTGATGAACGAAGCAGTCCTGCTGGCCGGTGTCCGGGGTGATGAACCCGAAGCCCCTGCCTTCGTGAAACCATTTGACGGTGCCGATGGTACGGCTGACGACGCCTTCCACACCCACTCCCTCAGGCCGGCCCGTGGCCATAGTTGCACAGGTTGTTCCCGTCGAACACGGTGTGCCCGAACTGGCAGACCCGGACCGCCGTTGGTGGCGAATCCTTCCCGCCGGTGGCTCGCCCCGGGGCCCCGCGCCCCAGCAGCCGCCCGAACTTCCGCTCGATGATCCTGATGATGTCCATGACTTCCTCCTGGGAGACCCTACTCGCCCGCGGCCCGGCGCAGCTTCCCTACCGCGTCCACTACCACCTTCGGCTGTTCCTCGTTGATGAACTGGCCCGAGCCCGGGACGGTGTCCGCGACGAAGTCCGGGAGCCGGTCGCGGAGCAGCTCGCGCTGCTCGTCGGGAACCTCCGATGGGTGCTCGACCCCCCCGAGCAGCAGCCTGACCGGACCGGTGAACTGGTGCAGGTCATCGGTCAGCGGCTCGGGCTTCGTCGACTTCGCCATCCGGTGGAACGCGTCGATGGAGCCGGAGAGGTCCACCGCCTGCCCGGCGGTGTAGTGCCGGATCAGGGCGTCGGTGATCCAGGTGGTGTCGCCCGAGTTGCGCACGATCTCCCGACGAACCTCCTCGCGCAGCATCGCCTCGTCCATCGCCAGCTTCGCCACGAACCCGCCGAACTTGAACGCCTTCCGCATGCCCGGCGTGGACGGGCTCTCCGCGGGGCCGCCGTCAATGGCGAGAACACCGCTGACCATGCTCGGTCGTGCCACCGCGAGCCGAAGGGCGATGGCCGCGCCGGTGGACTGGGCCACCACGAGCGTCCGGACGACGCCGAGACTGTCCAGCGCGTCCCCGACACGCCTGGTCTGTGCCGTGAAGGAGTAGTCGGCCTTTTTCGGGTGCGATGACCACCCGTAGCCGAGCGGCTCCACGACGATGCAGCGATAGCCCTTCCTGGCGAGCGCCTTCGTGACGGCGCGGTAGCCGAAGGCGGCGCCGAACAGGCCGGGAATGAGCACGACCGGCTCGCCCTGCCCGACACTGGTGGTGCGGAGGGTCTCGCCGGGGGCCACTGCGACGTCGCGGACGACGGCGCTATCGGGCAGGCTTGCCGGTCGTGCGAGGGCCAGGGCCTGAAACAGCATCAGGGAAATCACGGGGAACGACCTTCGGTGGAGGGAACCAGCTAGACGGGCCGCTCCGACGACATGGCCGGGCCTTCGTCCACACCTCGAATCTCGACGTAGTGGCTGGAGATCCCGGCGTCCGCGACCAGTCCGATGCGGGCCCGGTCGGCGCGGAGCTTGTATGCCTCCTGCTGGGCCGCGGGCAGCGCGCTCCACCACTCCAGGTTCACCACGATGGTCGAGGCTCCGACCAGCCGCTCGGCCTCGATCTCGCCGAGCGCCGCTTCCAGGTTGTCGCGTCGAGTGATCAATACACCCTCTACAGTTTCCTGACGTTCTCCGCCGCCGGCCCCTTCTGCCCCTGCACCATGTCGAACTCGACCTGGTCGCCCTCGGCCAGGCTCTTGAAGCCCTCGCCCTGGATCGCGCTGTGGTGCACGAAGCAGTCCTTCTGCCCGTCGGATGGCGTGATGAAGCCGAAGCCCTTCGCGTCGTTGAACCATTTGACCGTCCCTTGCATCGTCCTGCTCCTTGCGTCGAGGTGATCCTGAGCTGCATGACGGAACCGGTTTACCCCGCGGCCGCCTCGGGGCTCTGCCGGAAGGCCTGCCGGGTCTGCCGCAGCATCTCGTCCAGCTCCTGCTTGAGCTGGTCGATCTGCCCTTCCATCTCCTCGAGCGTCGCGCAGGCCGGCGTGACCGACATCATACCGTTCGAGTGCCGCACGACGCTCTGGAGGAAGATGTGCACCACGGGCGACCGGCCGCGGGAGGACTGCTGCACCCTCAGGCCGAATCGCGAGGTCATCCGGGGCCCATTCATGGACGTCTCCTCAGTTGGGCTGTGGCGCGTTGAGGGAGGCCGCCGCCGCCGCGCCCCGGCCCCGGCGGGGGCCGTGGAGCGGCGTGACGGCCGTGTCGCCCACGCTCTTGAGGTACGCGTTGGGGTCGTGCATGAGCGCGCCCTCGGGCAGATGCGGGTGCAGCGGCCCCAGGTCCCGCCGGATGCGCTGATGGTAGAAGTCGGGCAACCGGTCGTCCTCCCCCTCCATGAAGCCGCGCACGCTCGGGTCGCTGTCCAGCAGGCCCCGGATGGTGGAGTGGTAGGCGATCCGGCCCCAGCCCTCCGACGACATCGCGCGCACCACGTTCATCCACCGCGGGATCGCGCCCCGCGTGGCGTTCAGCCGCTGCCCGATCGCGCGCCAGGAGAACGAGTACCGGGTCAGGTCCACCAGCCGGTCGTAGAACTCCTCCCAGGAGTAGTGGGCCGGCTTCACGTTCATCGCGTGATTGTTGTTGAGGAACGTGAACGGGAACGGGAGGACCCGGCCGGCGCGCTGGTAGTCCAGGTTCATCGGCGCCGCCCGGCCGAAGGCCGAGAGCAGCGAGTAGGCCGGGAACGCGCCGGGCGCCAGGTCGAGGAACCGCTTGGTGAGCTCGAACGGCTCCGGACCTTCGTCGCTGTCGAGGCCGAGGACGAAATTGGTCTGCACGTAGGGGACGTAGCGCAGCAGCAGGTTCACGTGGTCGGCCACCTGGCGGACCTTGTCCATCCCGGTGTGCCGGGTCTTCGACTTGTTCCCCAGCGCGAACCACGACTCGATCCCCGGCAGCAGCGCCTGGAAGCCGTTGTGCCTGAGCCGCTGGAGGTGCGGCTCCGACAGGAGCGAGAGGCTGCTCTCGGCGATGTGGCGCATCCGGCCGGGCGGCACCACCGCCTCGATGGCGTTCATGTAGTCGTCGAAGCGGACGCCGAAGTTGGGATCGTGCCAGCCGACGATCGGGTTCTTCATCTTGGTCAGCAGAAACGCCAGATCGTCCCGGAGCTGGTCGAAGCCCAGGGGCTGGTAGTCCACCGTCGAGTCGATGCAGAAGCTGCAGGTGTAGGGGCAGCCGAGGCTGCCGATCATCGGGACGATCTTGATCGCGCGGGTCGACTTGGCGAGCGTGGCGTCGACGAACTTCCAGCGGGCCGCCAGGCTGGGCAGCTCGGCCGGCTGGCGGCTCGCGCTGATGGTGCGGCCAAGCTCTTCGGCGGGGGCGCACTCCTCCAGCACCTCGTGCAGCACCTGCCGGTCGGTGAAGCCGAGCACGTAGTCGAAGTAGCGCTGGGCATCCTCGGGGTAGCAGCGGGCGTGGGGGCCGCCGAGGACGGTGACCGCCCCCCGCCGCCGGAAGAGGTTGCTCAGGGCGTACGCGAGCTGGGCCGCCTCGGTGAACGCCCCGATGAAGAGCAGCTCGACGTCGGCCGGGATCTCGGCCAGCAGGTCCTCCGCGCCGGTGTAGCAGACGTAGTGCACCTCGTGCCCCGCCTCCTCGCACCACACGGCCAGCGCCTGGGGCATGATGCTCGCGAAATTCGCGTTCATGATGCGGCCGTACAGGCTGCGCCGGGTATTCTTGGTGACCAGATCGACGATGCCGAGCTTGCGGCGGCGGGCGTGGGCGCTCGAGGGAACGGAGGTAGTGGGAGCGAGGGAAACGACCACGAGAGAGCACCTCGCAGTTGAGGTGGGCACTCGTATCGCTGGTCCCGGAAGTGGGGCGAAGGAATAGGAGTGAGGGCGAGGCGCCGTGCTCGCTCTAGGTTCCGGCGCTTACACAGACTATACTGTAGCGCTGCATATCGCAAGGCTGTATATCACAGCCGGCGGTTCCACCCCCGAAAGGTCCCATGGTCCGCCTCACCCTGCACCACCTCATGCGAGAGCGCGGCATCTCCGCGTACGCCCTCAGCCGCGGCACGGGGCTGAGCTATCCCAGCGCGTACCGGATGTCGCGCCCCGCGGGGACGTTCGGCCGGCTGCACGCCGACACGCTCGAGCGACTGTGCGAGTTCTTCCAGCTCCAGCCGGGAGAGCTGCTGCACTGGACGCCCGGGGGCCCGAACGGCCGGAAAGGCGGGAACGGCCGAAAAGGCCGACGACGGTCCCCATGACGGTGGCCGCCGGCGCATCCGCCCAATCGAGAAGGGGCCGACGTTCGCCGGCCCCTTCTTGATCACGTGCCCCGCCAATCCCGAATCAGCCAACCAGGTCGCCGTCGAGCCGCTCCAGCAAGGCAGCCACCGAGACCAGCGACACCAGGTCCAGCTCCCGCCGGAACTTCAGCGCGGCATCCCGCACCTCGGACGACACGGGCTCGCCGGTGCGCCGGCGATAGCTGCGGTAGGAGTCGCCGAAATCGAGGAAGACGCGCCGCAGCGCTCGGATCTCGGTGTCACCGCGGTGCCGGCGGCGGCCCTTGCCGAGGCCGGGGCGGCCGTGGACCGTGCGTCGGGCGTCCTTGATGCGAGCGATCACGCGATCGGTGAGCCGATGGTCCGCGGGGCCACCGGGGGAGCGCGGAGTGAGGTCGGGCATGGAACCGCCAGGTGGGAGAATGCCTCCGGGCCGGATCGGCTGAGGCTCCTGGAATCTACCCTACTATGTTGCCTCATGCCCGCGAACGGTGTGACCGGCCCCCGGCCTCCCGTCTCCGGATAAGGAGGGAGGCCCCCCGTGGCGAGGAACCACTTCGGGTTCGAGAAGCGGCAGCGAGAGCTGAGCAAGGAGCGGAAAAAGGAGGAGAAGCGCCAGCGCAAGGAGGAGCGGCAGAACGTCGACCAGGCCGACGGCGCCCAGGACCCGGGCGATGACCCGGTCTCGGTCAACGACGGGCCCAGAGCCACCAGTTGAGCAGGGGGCGACGGCTTGGGCGGTTCGATCAGGATCATGGACCCTCGCCATCGAACCGCGGGACGTGTGACCTGCACCCCCGCGGGGAGCGCCGCTCAGGGGTATGCTGGGGGGAGCGCATGGTTCCCGGTCCCGGGAGCCTTACCCTGAGACCGAGGTCGGCATGCTCCCCCGTCAAGCCCGTCTCCGAGCGGCGTACGCCGACTGGTACGCCGGGATCCAACCCGACACCTGGCATCACGCACTCTGGGTCCGCGAGAGAGCGCTCGCGAACCTCCGGAATGGATCGCCCCAATGGGAGAACCCGGACGGGCGCGTCCTGTCCGACGCGCACTTCGAGTTCCAGGGTGGCGCGTTCGGGGGTGGTCCGGCAGGCGTCGAGCGCAGGATGATCCGCCGGTCGTTCTCGGCGCAGTGAGGCTCCTCCTCGGCCGAGCGAGCCGGCGCGAGGAGTTCAGGAGCGAGACCGCATCCGGGGTCCGATGCGCAGCTCGTGCCCCTCGTGCGAGAGGAGCACATCCGCCACCGGCCGCGAGTCCCGCGATCCCGGCCGATGCGCCGCCCACCACTGCTCCGCCCGCTCCGCCGTCCACGCCGACGCCAGCGGAACCGCCGCCAATCGCTCGCTGACCACCTGCGCGCTCGCCGGACGCCGAGCCGGATCCTTCTCCAGGCACTCCATCACCAGCCCCTCGAGCCCTGCCGGCATGGCCCGACCAATCCGCGCCGACGGCCGCCGCGGCGCCGCCGTCGCATGCTGCATCATTACCTGCATCGCGTTCTCCCCCTCGAACACCAGCGTCCCTGTGAGCAGCCAGTACGCCACGCACCCCAGCGCGTAGATGTCCACCCGGTGATCGGTCTCCGTTGCCCCCATCACCACCTCCGGCGCCATGTAGCCCGGCGTCCCGCTCCAGCCGTCGTCGGTGCTGAGCTTGAGCAGGTCCCGGTCGACATCCACGGAGCTGTCGAGCTTGACCAGCCCGAAGTCGAGCACTTTGACGAAATCGAAGGTCGTGCCGGCCCGGCTCACCACCACATTCGCCGGCTTGATGTCGCGGTGCACCAGGCCGTTCGCGTGCGCGTCCTGCAGCGCGGCACAGACCTGGCGCAGGAGGTGGACGACCCGCTCCGCCGGCAGCGGTCCCTCCCGCCGCACCAGGGTGTCGAGATCGAGACCGTCGAGCAGCTCCATCACGTAGTACAGCCGGCCGTCCTCCGCCACGCCGAAGTCGTAGAGCTGCACGGTGTGGGGCGACGTGAGCGCGGCGGTGGCGCGCGCCTCCCGCTCGAAACGGCGCACCAGCAGCTCGGGATCGGCGGCCATCCCCCGCACCGCCGTCTGGCGGATGACCTTGATCGCCGCCGGCCGGATCAGGAGTCGATGCCGCGCGCGCCAGACTTCGCCCATCCCGCCACCGCCGATCTGTTCCTCCAGCAGGTACTGCCCCAGCTCGCTCGCCTCGGCGACCTGCCGGCGGAGGCCGTACAGGACGCGGGAGACGATCGTCGCCACGACGGTCCCCAGCACGGCCCAGAGGATCGTGTTGAGGGTCATGTGGAGCTTCTGGTAGCCCGGGCTGAAGCCGGGCAGGAACGCGGTCGGGTGGTGACGCGCGATGCAGACGACGACGGTCGGCGCGAAGACCAGAGCGGAGATCAGCGCGGTCCGCCCCGGCCGGGAGGGCATCAGGATGGCGCGGACCATGACGGTGACCAGCAGGGCCAGCAGGACCTGGAGGATCTGGCCTTCGTCCGTGATGGTCATCCATGACAGAAAGACGCCGGCCAGGGCGAAGCTGACGGCGTCGAGCGCGCCCAGGGCCCTGAGCGAGAGCCTGGCCCGGCTGGTGACCAGCCAGAGCCCCGCCATGGTCAGGCTGGCGCAGATGTGGCCCAGGGCCACCGGTCCGCGGACCACGGCGAACGCGTCCGCGCCACCGATGAGAGTCAGGCTGGCGAGGAGGAAGAGCCAGAACCCGAACGACACCAGGAAGAGCGTCTTGGCCAGCAGGGCCAGGCGCTCCCGCACGAAGCCGGTCCCGCCGGAGCTGTCGAGGCCGCGATCGAGCAGGAGCGTCACCGGGGAAAGCCCTCCGCCAAGCCCCCATCCACCGTGACAAACCCTCCGGTGGTGAACCGGAAGCGCTCCCCCGCCAGGATCACCGCCAGGTCGGCCACCGCCTCGGCCGGGATCAGCCCCACTCCCATCAGGTTCCGCTTCCGATACGCCTCCAGCTGCTCCGCCTCGGTCACCCCCCTGCTCGCGGCCCGCTCCTTGACGAACTTCCGGAACAGCGGGGTGTCCACCTGGTCGGCGTTGATGGCGTTGACCCGGATGCCGTCGCCGCCCAGCTCGACCGCCGCCACCCGGAGCGCCTGCAGCAGCGCGGCCTTGCTGCCGCCATAGGCCACCGCGTCCTTCCCCGGCACCACCGCGGCCTTCGACACCGAGGCCACGATCGACCCGCCGAGGCCCTGGCGGCGCATGATAGTCGCCGCGCGCCCCACGGCCGCGACCGCGCCGAGATAGTGGACCTCGAGCTGGCGCTGGAGGTCCTCCCGCCGGATCTCGGTCACCGGGGCGAAACGGGGCGGGAGGCCGGCGGTGTAGAAGAGGCAGTCGAGACCGCCGAACTCGAGCACTGTGCGACGGAAGAGCGCGTCCAGGCTGGCGTCGCTCCGGACGTCGGCCCCGGCGCCGAGCACCCGACCGGGGAACGCCGGCGCCAGCTCGGCGGCCACCGTCTCCGCGCTCGCCGCCTCGAGGTCGGACACCACGACGTGGGCGCCCTCCTCGGCGAAACGCCGCGCCGCGGCCCGGCCGATGCCGCTGCCGCCGCCGATCACCACCACCACGTGCCGAGGCAGCTCCGTCGTGGCCCGGTCCCGGGCCAGCGCCTCCTCCACCTTGCGGCGTTCCAGCGGCCAGTGCTCGAACTCGAAGACGTCGGCCTCCGCCAGGAACTGGAACCGGTCCACCGCCTCGGCGCCGGCGATGGCCTCGAGGGTGGCGCGGTAGCAGAGGTTCGCGGTCACCGCGCTGCGTTTGTCGCTGAAGGCGGTGATGAGGCCGAGGCCGGGGACGAGGACCACCTTGGCCCAGTCGTCGAGCGGGCGCTGGTCGGGGGCGGCGTGGCGGGCGTGATACTGCTCGTACTCCTGGCGGGCCGACGAGATCTGCTGGCGTACCCGTTCCACCAGCGCTTCGGGTGGGACGGACAGGTCGAGGTCGAGGACGATCGGGAGCCGGCCCGCGCGGAGGACGTGCTCGGGGGTCGCCATGCCCCGCCCTGCCAGCTCGGGGATGCCCTCGGCCGCCAATGAGGCGAGGGTGTCGGGCGCGTCGTCGTAATGGAGGATGACCCGATCGGGTGAGCCCAGCGCGCCGCGCACGGCCGGCAAGACGACCTCCGCCAAACGCCGGCGCTCACCCGTTGTCATCCCGAGCGAAGCGAGGGGCCTGCTCCGGTCGAGACGGCCACGCCGGCTGGCGGCGATGAACTCGTCGATCTTCACGACCACCTGCTTGAGCCGCCGCTCGACCTCGCCGGCGTCGTCGCCCCACACCACCAGGCCGTGGTGCGCCAGGGTGAGGCCGATCGCGCTCGTCGGTATCTGCCCCGCCATCCGCCCCACCGCGCGGGCGAGCGGAAACCCGGGCCGGCTGTAGGGCACGTAGACGACCGCGCCCTCGAACAGCTCGCCCACCAGCCGCTCGGCGGTGGCGTCGGGGACGTTGGTGAGACTCATCGTGGCGACGTCGTGGGTGTGGGCGATGACGCGGTGCGGCAGCAGCGAGTGCAGCGGGGTCTCGACGCTCGGCGCCGGGCCGTCGGCCAGCATGCAGCCGGCCATGAAGCGCATCATCTCCGCATCGGACATCGACTCGGCCTCCGCCAAGGGGGCGAGGCGGGCGAGGGAGAGGCGGGCGAAGCCGTCCGGTCCGATGGTCCTGAGGTCGGTGCCGCTGCCTTTGACGAACAGGGTGTCGTCGAGCTTGACCGAGGTATTGCCGCCGCCGGGCTGGACCAGCCTGGGGTCCAGGCCGATGCGGTTGGAGAGCTGGACCAGTGCGGCGAGCGGGTCGGGCGTAGACATGGGGGGAAGATGGCCGTGACCGGGCGATGGGCAAGGTCGCGACAGGACCCAGAATGCAACCGGCCGGCCCATCCGAAGACGAGCCGGCCGCCTGCCTCCAGCGCGAGGTTGCCGCGCCGTCTGCCTACAGCTTGGTCACGTTCTCCGCCGCCGGCCCTTTCTGCCCCTGGACGATGTCGAACTCCACCTTGTCACCCTCGGCCAGGCTCTTGAAGCCCGACCCCTGGATCGCGCTGTGGTGGACGAAGCAGTCCTTCTGCCCGTCCGAGGGAGTGATGAAGCCGAAGCCCTTCGCGTCGTTGAACCACTTGACCGTCCCGGTGGTACGCATGGTGCCCTACTCCTTGATCGTGGTGTGACTCATCCGGCGGCGGCCGCCCCCGGGTGCTCGCGGAACGCCCGCCGAGTCTGCCGCAGCATCTCGTCGAGCTCCTTCTTCAACTGCTCGATCTCGTCCTCCATCTCCGCCAGCGTGGCGCAGTCGCCGGTGACCGACAACATCCCGTTCGCGTGGCGCACCAGGCGCTGGAGATAGATATGGACCGAAGGCCCGTGGTGCGACGGACGATGCACCCGCAGGCCGAATCGCGAAGTCAGACTGGGCGCGGCCACGTGCGCCTCCTCTTTTGAATAGTTACGTCGCCAGGGCTCACCACGACGCGGGTGGCCGGCGCTTTTTCCGTTTTCTCCGCCGCGCGGCGGCGATCTTCAGGGTGCGAGCCGCGCTCGGCTTGAGATAGTGACGCCGCCGCCGGAGCTCGCTGAAGAGCCCCTCCTTCACCAGCTTGCGGCGGAGGACCTTGAGGGCCCGGTCCACGCTGTCGGTCTCTGCGAGTCGAACTTCTGCCATCACTCCTCCGGGACGGCCGGCGGCCACCGCGCAAGCAAAAAGGGGCCGGCGACACGCCAGCCCCTTCCTGATCACGTTGCCCGCCGGACGCGCGGCCGCTCCGGCTTGGCTGGAAGCTATCCGCTTCTCGAGATGGGGGCAAGCGAATCGGAGCCAAGGCGCGAGGGATCCCGGGCCAGAAACGGATAGTCCCTTTCTTCGCCAGCCTCCACGGGCATCCGCGATGGCAGCGAGCGCTGGCACAGATGGAGTCGGACGTCGCATCCATGCGCGAGCGGGCGGCGGCGGTGAGCGACTCGCTGTTCACTCCGCGGTGATGCCGGCGGGCTGGCCGTCGCGCTAGGCGCGGGGCGAGCGCCCGCTAGCTAATCCGCGTCCCCCAACGCATCTTCAAGCATCCCAACCGACAAGCCAGGCCCCATGCCCGAGACGCAAACCCGCCTCCAGCTGGCGCTGTCCGACCGTTACCGGATCGAGCGCGAGATCGGCGCCGGCGGCATGGCCACCGTCTTCCTGGCCCAGGACCTCCGCCACGACCGGCGGGTCGCCCTCAAGCTGCTCCGCCCCGAGCTCTCCGCCGTCATCGGCGCCGAGCGGTTCCTGGCCGAGATCAAGCTGACCGCCAACCTCCAGCACCCCCACATCCTGCCGCTGTTCGACTCGGGGGAAGTGGTCGTGGACAACCCCGAGGGCGCGCAACGGTTCCTCTTCTACGTCATGCCCTTCGTCGAGGGCGAGTCGCTCCGGGCCCGGCTCAACCGGGAGAAGCAGCTCCCCGTCGCCGAGGCGGTGCGG
>DATCWW010000084.1:0-2619 GCA_036566145.1 Gemmatimonadales bacterium | reverse complement strand
CGGCGGCGCTGGGAGCAGGCGGCCGGGGCCGACCCGGTGTCGTACTACGCGAGCCTCGCCTCGCGCCGGCTCGGCCGGGCGGCCTGGGTGCCGGAGCAGGCGGCCGACACGTTCCTGGCGGTCCCGGACGTGGACAGCACCGTGGCCCGGGCTCAACTGCTCGGGCGGCTGGGGCTCTCGGCGGAGGCCCGCTGGGAGTGGGATCGCCTCGCGCGGGCCAGCGACGAGAATCCCGAGCGTCTTCTCGCGACGGCCAACGCCCTCCGGGCCGGAGGCCACGCGTCCCAGGCGATCCAGCTCGCCCGCCGCGCGCTCGCACGCGGCGCGGCGCCTGATGCTCGGACCTACCGGCTGATCTACCCGGTGGTGCACGAGGAGGCGTTGCTGGCCGAGGCCGCGGAGCAGCGGATCGATCCCAGCTTCGTGGCCGCGTTGATCCGGCAGGAGTCGATGTTCAACCCTGCCGCCACCTCGGCGGTGGGCGCCCGCGGGCTGATGCAGGTCATGCCCGACCTCGGAGGCCGGCTGGCCGGCACCCTCGGCTATCCGGTGTGGGACCCGGTCCTGCTCTACCAGCCCGACGTGAGCCTCCAGCTCGGCTCGTATCACCTGCAGGAGCTGGTGGGCCGGTACGACCGCGGGGTCGAAGTCCTGGCCGCCTACAACGCCGGCGCCAGCCGGGTCGAGCGCTGGGTGCGCCGGGGCGGGGTGGCCGATCCCGAGGTGTTCGCCGAGCGGATCCCCTTCGTGGAGACCCGGGGCTACGTCCGGGTGATCCAGCGCAACCAGGAGCTCTACCGGGCGCTCTACCACTGGCCCGAGGAACGCTCCTGAGCCCTGGGTCCTGGATCACATCTCGGGGCCCCCCCACCCTCCATTATCTCCTCACGCGCCTGAAGCCCGGCGTCCGCCGGGCGATCGCATTGCGTGGAGGAAGTGATGGAGAGCAAAGCCAAGATCCTCGGTCATCCGATCCATCCCATACTCATCGTCTTTCCCCTCGGGCTGCTCGCGACGGCGGTGATCTTCGACATCGTCGCCCTGGTGTCCCACGCAGCCCGCTGGGCGGAGTTCGCCACCTACCTCACTGCCGCCGGTGTGGTCGGCGGGCTGCTGGCCGCCGTTCCCGGCACGATCGACTGGCTGGCGATTCCGCGCGGCACCCGCGCCAAGCGCCTCGGCCTGGTCCACGGCGTGGGGAACCTGATCGTGGTCGGTCTCTTCCTGGTGGACTGGGTGCTCCGGCGGGAGACGCCGGCCGCGCCGCCCACCGGCTCGGTCGCGGCCGGCCTCATCGGGCTTGGGTTGGCCCTGGTCACCGGCTGGCTGGGCGGCGAGCTGGTAGGCCGGCTCGGGGTCGGCGTCGACGATGGCGCGAACCTGAATGCACCCAGCTCGCTCGCGAGGCGGCCGGCCAGGGTGGCCTATGGCGGTCAGGAGCGGCGCCACTTCGGACAGCCGGCCTACGCCGGCGCGGAGCGGCGGGGCCGCGGTGTCTGAGGCGAGAAGCTCGTGGCGAGTGCGACTGTCCCCGTCCGGCTCCTGGCCGGTGTTGCCGCCGGTCTTGCCGGAACCTCCGTTCTCCGGGGCCTCCTGGCAGGAAGCGGCCGCTGGGCCCCAGAGACCCTTCCTCCGATTCGCCGGGATCCGGCCGAATTCATGGTGGAGCAGGTTGAGTCGGCCTTGCCGGTGGCTCGCCGCGCCCAGGTGCCGCCCAAGGGAAAAACGGCCGCGGAGAAGGGACTGCAGCTAGGCTACGGGGCGACGTTCGGGATGCTGTACGGGCTCGCCGCCGGGGAAGGGAGCCCGCTCATCGCGGGTGCCGTGCTGGGCCTCGCCACCTGGGCCGTCGGCTATCTCGGCTGGCTTCCCGCCACCGGCTAATGCCTCCGGTGACCCGGCAGGAGCCGGCCCGGGTGGCGGGCCCGATCGCCACCCACGTCGGGTACGGCATCGCGACCGCCGCGGCGTACCAGTGGCTGCGCCGGCGCCTGGAGCGCTGAGGCGGCTGCCGGGCCGCGCCTGCCGCCCGACGTCACATCTGCACCGGCCGCTCGGGATGACACTGACCATCTCCACCATCTCACGGGATCACCGCCATGACCGATACACCCAGCCTGAGCAAGAAGCTGGACAATCTCTACGAGCTGATCGACGGCATCGAGATCGCGATGTTCACCACCCGCCGCCCGGATGGTCACCTGGTATCCCGTCCCATGGCCACCCAGACCCAGGCGGAGGGCAGCGATCTCTGGTTCGTGACCGACATCGAGTCGCACAAGCTGGACGAGCTGGAGTTCGATCCCCACGTCAATCTCGCCTATTACCGCGATCGCACCCGGGAGTGGGTTTCGGTCAGCGGCACGGCAACGGTCTCGCGCGACCGCCGGGCCATCCACGAGCTTTACCGGCCCGACTGGAAGGCGTGGTTCGGCGACGAGGGCGGGGAACGGAACGGCGGGCCCGACGATCCCCGGCTCGCGCTCATCCTGGTGGATGTCGAGTCGGTGACCTACCTCAAGGTGGACAAGCCCCGCCCCGTGGTCCTGTTCGAGGTGGTCAAGGGGATGGTGACGGGGAGCCGGCCGGATATCGGCGAGGAACGGCAGGGCTCGGGGG
>DATCWW010000073.1:0-9137 GCA_036566145.1 Gemmatimonadales bacterium | reverse complement strand
GCGCCTGGGGAACGCCGGTCTGCGCCGCCGACCGGCTGACCCGCAGCACCGGTCCGTCGCTGCGGCCGCACCCCAAGGCTACTGCCGCGGCCAGGAGGACGTGCCTAGCGCGCGTCGGCCGCGGCATGCGCCGGCTCCTCCTCATCAGCGTAGGTGTCCGCGGGATACGCCGCGGCCACGAAGTACAATCCTTGAGGGGGGGCTGGAGGGCTGGTCTCCTGGTTGTCGCCCCGCTCCAGCAGACGGACCATATCGTCGGTGGGCCGCCGGCCCAGCGCGATGTCCACCATGGTGCCGACCAGCATCCGTACCATGTGATGCAGGAAGCGGTCGGCCTCGACGTGATAGCTCACCCCGCGGCCGTCGGGCCGGGGTTCCCACGCCGAGAGCACCAGGCGGCAGCGGTAGTGCGGACGCGGCGCGCCTCGGATGGCGAAGGCCACGAAATCGTGCTCCCCGCGGAGCACGGCCGCGGCTCGCTGTAGTGCCTCGCGGTCGAGCGGACGGCCGAGCGCCCACTCGAACCGCCGGCGAAAGGGCGACGCCGCGGCGGGATCGAGTCCGATGTCGTAGCGGTAGCGGCGACTGAGGGCGCTCTTGCGGGCGTGAAAGCCGGGACGCATGGCGTGCACCGACTCGACCCAGCAGTCGGGTGGAAGCAGGGCGTTGAGCGCGCGGTGAAGCGAACCGGTTGTCCAGCTCTCGGGGGCGGCGAAGCTCACCCCGAGTCCGGTGGCATGAACTCCCGCATCGGTGCGGCCAGCCGCGTGGGCGTCCGTGGGTCGGCCGAACAGCCGCCCGAGCACTCGCTCGAACTCCATCTGGACCGACCGGCCCGCCGGCTGGCGCTGCCAGCCCACGAAGCCGGTACCGTCGAACTGCAGCGTGGCGAGGAAGGTCCGGCTCATCGGCCCGGAATCTAGCCGCGCGCGGACCCTCCGGCAAGTTACGCAAATCCTTGTCCCATTTGACAAAAGGCCATTTCTTCGGGTACGTTTTCAAGACAGTTCGAGCCCATCTTCGACCCCTCGCCGCCGTGACCGACGCCACCCCCCTGCGCCATGCCCTCGACGAGCTCGCCCACGGCCGATCGCTGACGGCCGAAACGGCCGGCGCGGCGTTCGACGTGCTGATGCGGGGTGAGGCGACTCCGGTCGAGACCGCGGCGCTGCTGATGGGACTTCGGGTCAAGGGCGAGACGCCGGACGAAGTCGCCGGCGCGGCGACGGCGCTGCGCCGCGCCATGGTGCGGGTGGAGCTGGAAGGCGACCGGGTGGTGGATACCTGCGGAACCGGCGGCGGACGAGTGGGCACGCTCAACCTGTCCACCGCGGCCTCGTTCGTCGTGGCCGGCGCCGGTGTCTCGGTCGCCAAACACGGCAACCGCAGCTTCACTTCCCGCAGCGGGTCGGCCTGCGTGCTCGAGGCGCTGGGTGTCGACATCGCTCTGCCGCCGTCGCGAGTCCCGGAAGTGTTCCGCGCGGCGGGCGTGGTGTTCCTCTTCGCGCCGACCTATCACCCGGCCATGCGTCACGTCGGCCCGGTGCGACGCGAGCTGGGCGTCGCCACGATCATGAACCTGCTCGGACCCCTGGCGAATCCCGCCGGGGTTTCCCGGCAGGTGATCGGTGTCTCGGATGCGCATCGCGCCCCGGTCATGGCCGAGGCGCTGCTCCGCCTCGGGGCGGAGCACGCCCTCGTGCTGCACGCCGACGTCGGCATGGATGAGATCAGCCCCTGCGGAGCGACCGACGTCTGGGAAGTGCGGGATGGGGCGGTGCGCCGCTGGCGGGTGCAGCCGGAGCGGTATCGCCTGGCCTGCGACGAGCTCGAGCACCTGGCGGGCGGCGAGCCGACCGAAAACGCCGAGCGCATCGAGCGGCTGCTGGCGGGTGACGGGACCTCGGCTGTGCGGTGTGCCGTGCTGCTGAACGCGGCGGCGGCGCTGTACGTGGCGGGGGCGGCGGAGACCTTCGGGAGGGCGGCGGAGCTGGCGGAGGCGGCGCTCAGGGATGGCGCGGCCCATGCCGCGCTGGAGCGGCTTCGCCGCGCCGCCCCGCGCGCCGTCAGTACTTCCGGATGACGCCGACCACGACGCCCTGGATCAGCACATCGCGCTCCTGGAAGCGCATCGGTTGCATGGTGGTGTTGGCCGGCTGCAGGCGGATCCACCCGCCGGGCTCGCGGTAGAACTTCTTGACGGTGGCCTCGCTGCCGTTGACCAGCGCGATGACCATCTCGCCGTTTTCCGCGGTCTGCTTGCCGTGCACCACGACGACGTCGCCGTCCATGATGTGCTCGTCGACCATGGACGTGCCCTGCACCTTGAGCGCGTAGTTGGGGCCGCGGCGCGGAAGCATCTGGTCGGGGACGGCGATGGTCTCCTGATGCATGAGCGATTCGATCGGCGTGCCTGCCGCCACCTTGCCCAGGAGGGGGACTTCCGAGGCGGCCGAGGTGCCGCGGGGGGGCAGCACTTCGATCGAGCGGCTCTCGTTGTAGGACCGCCGGATGTACCCTTTGCGCTCGAGATTGGTCAGATGCTCGTGCACCGTGGCGAGGGACTGGAAGCCGAAATGCTCCGCGATTTCCTCGAAGCTGGGCGCGTACCCCTGATCCTGGATGTGGCCCTGCAGGTAGACGAGGATTTCGTTCTGGCGCTTGGTGAGGGGCATTGCATGCTCCCTTGCGAGTTGAACCAGTAGATCCGACCGAACAGAGCCCGAATTACTATACCCGAAGACGCGCCGAAGGGCAAGATGCCGGTTTCCCTGGAGCAGATCCTCGACACGACACGCGGTGCGTTGCCGTCCCTGACCGCCCGGGCCGACGCTGTGAGCCGCGAGGCCCGGGCGGCGCCGCGTCCCCCGTCGCTGGCCCGCGCGCTCCGGCGGGAGACGGTGGCCGTCATCGCCGAGGTGAAGCGCCGATCGCCCTCGGCAGGGGTCATTCGGGACGATCTCGACCCGGCGGAACGGGCGGCGCTGTACGCGGATCGGGGAGCGGCGGCGATCTCGGTGCTCACCGACGGACCGTTCTTCGGCGGCTCGGTGAGCGATCTCCGCTCCGCCGCGGCGAAAGTCGCCGTGCCGGTCCTGCGGAAGGATTTCATTCTGGACGAGCTGCAGGTGGTGGAGGCCCGCGCGGCGGGCGCGGCGGCGGTGCTCCTCATCGTACGCGCCCTGCCGCGCGAGCGGCTCGAGGCGCTGCTCCGGATTGCCGCGCGAGAGGAGCTCGACGCGCTGGTCGAGGTCCACACCGCGTCCGAGCTGGAGGTCGCGCTCGAAGCCGGTGCCCGGATCGTCGGGGTCAACAGCCGCGATCTCGACACCTTCCGGATCGATACCGCCGCCGCGTGGCGGTTGCTCCGGCGGGTGCCTGCGGACGTGGTCGCGGTCGCGGAAAGCGGAATGGCCGATCTGCCCGACGTCATCCGGGCGCGCGACCAGGGCGCCGACGCGGTCCTGATCGGCACCGCCCTCTCGACTTCCCCCGACCCGCGCGGGCTGCTCGACCAGCTGGCGGGGGTGCCCCGACATGCCCGTTGAGGTCAAGATCTGCGGCCTCACCCGGCCGGAGGACGCGGCCGCAGCCGGGGAGGCCGGCGCGGCCTACCTGGGCGTCGTTTTTGCTGGAGGACCCAGGGTGGTCACGCCCGCCCGGGCGGCTGAGATCGTCTCGGCGGGGCAAGGGGTTCCGGTCCTCGGGGTGTTCGGTGCCCAGACCGAGGCGGAGATCCTCTCGACGGCCGGTCAGGCCGGCCTGAGCGGCGCCCAACTGCATGGTCCCTACAGCTCCGAGACCGCGGCCCACCTCCGGGCGGCGGGGCTTCGGGTCTGGCGGGTCGTGCGAATTGCGACCGCCGGGGACCTCGAGCGCCTGGCCGAAGCAGCGTCTCACGCCGACGCCGTCCTGGTCGAGCCCCGGGTGCCTCACGCGGCTGGCGGCAGCGGCACGCCGCTCGAGGCGTCGCTGGCGCGGGATGCGCGAGCCAGGCTCGCCGGTCCGATGGTTCTGGCCGGCGGACTCACGCCGACCACCGTCGCGGACGCGATAGCCCTCGTTCGTCCCGATGTTGTGGATGTAAGTTCAGGGGTCGAACGCCTTCCCGGTATCAAGGACCCCGACCAGATCGCCCGTTTTCTGGAGGCCGCGCTTGGCCACAGCCCAACAATCCCCTGAGCGTGCGATCGCCGGCCGGTTCGGGCCGTACGGCGGCCGCTACGTCCCGGAGACGTTGGTCGCGGCGCTGGACGACCTCGCCCGCCTCTACGACGAGGTCCGGGGCGACGCCGCGTTCTGGGCCGAGTACGACGCGCTGCTGGCCGAGTTCGTCGGCCGCCCGTCGCCGCTCACCGCGGCGCCGCGTCTGTCCGACGAGGTGGGCGCGCCGGTGTTCCTCAAGCGGGAGGACCTGAACCACACCGGGGCCCACAAGATCAACAACACCGTCGGCCAGGCGTTGCTCGCCCGTCGCATGGGCAAGCGGCGGATCATCGCCGAGACCGGCGCGGGGCAGCACGGCGTGGCGACGGCGACGGTGTGCGCCCGGTTCGGACTCGAGTGCGTGGTATACATGGGCGCCGAGGACGTCGAGCGGCAGGCGCTCAACGTGTACCGGATGCGTCTCCTGGGTGCCACCGTGGTGCCGGTGGA
Source organism: Gemmatimonadales bacterium (assembly GCA_036566145.1). Lineage (GTDB taxonomy): Bacteria > Gemmatimonadota > Gemmatimonadetes > Gemmatimonadales > GWC2-71-9 > CAVVWJ01. Next base: position 4,481 of record DATCWW010000073.1, on the reverse strand, counting down.
ATCGGGCACCCGGACGCTCAAGGACGCGACCAACGAGGCGCTCCGCGACTGGGTCACCAACGTGCCCACCACGCACTACATCATCGGGTCGGTCGTGGGCCCCGAGCCGTTCCCCCGCATGGTGCGCGACTTCCAGGCGATCATCGGCCGCGAGGCCCGGGAGCAGATCCTGGAGCGCGTCGGCGGCCTGCCGCACACGGTCGTGGCCTGCGTCGGTGGTGGCTCCAACGCCATGGGGATTTTCACCGCCTTTCTCGATGACGACGACGTGAAGCTGGTCGGCGTCGAGGCCGCCGGGCACGGGCTCGAGTCGGGCCACCACAGCGCGACGCTCAGCGCCGGCACCCCCGGCGTGCTGCACGGCAGTCTGAGCTACCTGCTCCAGGACGCGGAGGGACAGGTGGCGCCGGCCCACTCGGTCTCCGCGGGACTGGATTACCCCGGCGTGGGGCCGGAGCACAGCTGGCTCCGTGACACCGGCCGGGTCAGCTACACCTCCGCGACCGACACGGAGGCCCTCGACGCGTTCCAGGCGCTGAGCCGGCTGGAGGGGATCATCCCCGCGCTGGAGACCGCCCATGCCATCGCCTGGGTGCGGCGGTCGGCCGGGCAGTGGCGTCCGGACCAGCCGGTGCTGCTCTGCCTGAGCGGGCGCGGGGACAAGGACGTGGCGCACGTGGCCGCGCTGCTGGGATCTCGCCGGTGACCGCCGGCCAGCCGCTGACCGAGATCCTCCCGGCGGCCCAGGTCGCCGAGCTCATCAACAACGTGGTGAAGGCGCTCCGTGCCTTCCACATGTACCTCCCGAACAATCCGATCTACCAGCGCGCGACCGAGAACGTGAGGGCCGCGTTCACGCCCATCTGGGCGGCGGTCGATCAGCTGGCCCTCACCGTGGCGGAGACCGACTTCGTGTGGGAGGAGCAGGTCGTCTACCATCAGCCGGCCAAGGGCGAGAGTCTGGCCTGGGGGCTGTTCAAGGACGGGATGCGCTCCCTCACCATCCGGCGCGGGGCCGAGGAAGAGGAGCTGACCCGGTTCCTGGAGACGGTCAACCAGGCGCGGTATCTGGCCGCCGACGCCGGCGACGACCTGCTCACCCTGCTCTGGCAGCAGGAATTCCAGTTCATCCAGTACCACTTCGTGGAGTTCTTCGGGGAGGGTGGCGGCTCGCTGCCGGAGGCCTCCGGCGCCGCCACGGCGGGCGCCAACGACCCCGAGACCGCCAAGGCCCGCCACGCCCAGGCGGTGGAGGAGGCGCCGCCGCGGCCCAAGGGCGTGGTCGATCTGGAAGACTTCGACTCCACGCTCTACTTCCTGGACGAGGCCGAGATCAACGCAGTGGCGGCCGACTTGAAGGAGGAGTACCGCCGCGACGCCCGGGGCGCGGCGATCAACGTGCTCTTCGATCTGTTCGAGCTCCAGGGCGAGCCGTCGATCCGGGACGAGATCCTCGGCACGCTCGAGGGCCTCTTCCCCGGCTTTCTCAACGCGCGCGACTTCCGGACCGCGGCGGCGGTGCTCCGCGATGCCAAGGTGGTCGCCGGGCGGGCGGCCGGGCTCACCCCCGAGCATCGCGCGCGGCTCGAGGCGTTCGTCACCAAGCTGAGCGAGCCGGCCATCGTGAGCCAGCTGGTCCAGTCGCTCGACGAGGCATCGGCCGTCGCGGGCCAGGCGGAGGTGGCCGAGGTGCTGCGCGAGCTCCAGGGCGCGGCGCTGGAGCCGGTGCTCGCCTGGCTGCCCAGACTCTCCTCGGCTCCGCTCCGCGAGGTGCTGGAGGGCGTGGTGGATCGGCTGGCCACCGCGCACGGCAACGAGGTGCTGCGGATTCTGCGGAATCCCGAGTCGGAAGCGCTCGCCGGCGTGGTGCCGCTGTGCGGCCGGCTGATGCTGCATCAGGCGGTTCCGGGCCTGGGCGAGGTGAGCCGCCACCCCGACCCCGCGCTGCGGCTGGCCGCGGTCCAGGCTCTGGCCCAGCTGGGCACCCCGGCGGCGCTCGGCTTCATCGAGCAGGCCATCGAAGACGGCGATCGCGCCGTCCGTCTCGTCGCGGTGCGCGCGGCAGGCGCCCGCGGCTACAAGGGGGCGCTCAAGCGGGTGGAAGGGGTGGTGCTCGGGCGCGGTGTGAAGGAGATGGACCTGACCGAGAAGATGGCGTTCTTCGAGGCCTACGGCGCGATCGCCGGCACGGCCGGTCTCAAGGCGCTGAGCGGGATCCTGCTGCCGCGCGGGCTGCTCAGGCTCAAGGAGCCGGCCGAGACGCGGGCGTGCGCCGCGATGGCCCTTGGCAAGATCCGCTCACCCGAAGCCCGCGAGCTGCTGCAGAAGGTGGTCGAGGACAAGGACCTGGTGGTGCGGAACGCCGCCAACCGGGCGCTCCGGGAGAGCGCCCGGTGAGCGCCCCCCCCGATTCGACCCCCAGGGCGCCGGAGGGCCAGCTCCGCCACGGTGGGCGCGCGCTCCTGCTCGCGATCTACACCGCCCTTCGGAGCCTCAAGCTGTATCCGGTCGAGAACGCCACCGTGCAGAAGGCGCTGGACGACCTCGAGACGGCCGCGCGAGCGCTCCTGGCGGTGGAGAGCGATCTCGAGCTCCGCCTGGCGGGCGATTTCATCTTCGTGAACGCCACCCGGCTCCGGCTCGAGCTCGACAACTACGCCTCCTTCAGCCACATCCTCGCCGTCCTCCGCGCCTTCGACATCGGCGCCCTCCGGATCCATTCCACCGCCAACCGCCGGGAGTGGCAGATCCTGCTGAGCCTGCTGCTCAGTCTGTCCGAACGGGGCCAGCCGGAGGAGCGCTTCGAGGAGCTCTTCGCGCGCCTGGACGCGGGGCAGGTCAAGGGGCTCGAGATCGAGCACGCCACCCAGCACGATCCCGACGCGGAGCAGGCCAAGGAGGCGGCCAAGCGGGTCTACGCCCAGGGTGTGGCGGTCACCAAGGACGTGATCACCGGAGTCCGGCTGGGCCGCGCGACGAGTGTCAAGAAGGTGAAGCGCGCCGTGCAGCTGATCGTGGACCAGGTGCTCAACAACGAGACCTCGGTGGTGGGGCTCACCACCATCCGCGACTACGACGAGTACACCTTCACCCATTCGGTCAACGTCTGCATCTTTTCCGTGGCCCTGGGCAAGAAGCTCGGCTTTCCCCGGATCCAGCTCTACGATCTCGGCATGACGGCGCTGCTGCACGACGTGGGCAAGGCGCGCGTGCCGGTCACCATCCTGAACAAGACGACCGGCCTGGACGAGCAGGAGTGGCGGATCATGCAGGCCCACCCCTGGCTCGGCGCGGTCACCCTGTTCGGCATGCGGGCGCACGACGAGACGCCGTACCGCTCGATCCTCGTGGCCCACGAGCACCACATGAAGACCGATCTGAGCGGGTATCCCAAGACCATCCGCCCGCGGGAACTCGGCATCTTTTCCCGGATCGTGGCCGTCGCCGACGGTTTCGACGCCGCGACCACCCGCCGGAGCTACCAGACGGTGCCGATCGAGCCCGACCAGGTGCTGCGGGAGATGTGGGAGAACCCCAAGCGGGGCTATGACCGGGTGCTGGTGAAGGCGCTCATCAACCTGATCGGCGTATACCCGGTGGGGACCTGCGTGATCCTCGATACCTTCGAGATCGGCATCGTGGCGGCCACCAACCCCGACGGCCAGCAGCTCAACCGCCCGCTGGTGCGGATCGCGGTGAACACCGACGGCGCCGTGGTCCCGCCCCCCGGCGAGCTGGTGAGCCTCACCGAGCAGGACGAGACCGGCAGCTTCCGCCGCTCCATCGTCAAGGTCACCACCCCCTCGCGCTACGGACTCACGGTCGGCGACTATTTTGTCTGATTCCAGGCTCGCTCCCGTCTGGTCGGCCCTCCGCGCCGGCGGCCGCACGGCACTGATCCCCTATCTCACCGCGGGGTACCCCGACCGCGACGCCAGCGCGGCGGCGCTCCGCGCCGCCGACGGCGTCGCCGACATCCTCGAGGTCGGCGTGCCGTTCAGCGATCCGCTGGCCGACGGCCCCACCATCCAGCGCTCCACCTTCGAGGCGCTGCAACGCGGCATGACGCTCGCCGGCACGCTCGAGCTGGTGCGCCGGGCGGAGCTGCGAACGCCGGTGGTCGTCTTCAGCTACCTCAATCCGATTCTCCGCTACGGGGTCGATCGCTTCGTGCGCGAGGCCGACGCCCTGGGCGTGGCGGGCGTGATCCTGACCGACCTCCCGGCAGGGGAGGACCCGGGCGTCGAGCGCACCTTCCAGGAGAGTCCGCTCGATCTCATCCGGCTGATCGCCCCGACGACGCGTGACGACCGGCTGGCCGAGGCGGTGTCGGACGCGCAGGGCTTCATCTACCTGGTCGCGCGCCTGGGGGTCACCGGCGCGAGCCGGGCGCTGGCGGACGATCTGGCCGACTCCGTCGCCCGGGTCCGCCGGGCGACCGCGCTCCCGGTCGCGGTCGGGTTCGGGATCTCCACGCCGGC
>DATCWW010000068.1:0-3463 GCA_036566145.1 Gemmatimonadales bacterium | reverse complement strand
ACCGGCCGGTGGCGGCCATCGGGCTGGCGCTGGTGACGGCGCTCGCCTGGCTGGAGCTCTGGCGCATGGCCGCCGGGATGCGGCCCGGCACCGGCACCGGACTGGCGCCGATGGCGATGGGGGCCATGCGCGGCTGGTCCGCCGCCGAGGTGGCGGGCCTCTTCGCGATGTGGGCCGTGATGACGGCGGCGATGATGCTCCCCTCCGCGGCCCCGATGATCCTCCTCTTCGCATCGATCGAGCAGCGCCGCCGGGAGCGGGCCGCCGCCAGCGCGCCCACCGCGGCCTTCGTCGCCGGCTACCTCCTGGTCTGGACCGGGTTCAGCGCCCTGGCGGCGCTGACCCAGGTCGGCCTGCACCAGGCCGCCCTGCTCTCCCCCACCATGGCCAGCACCTCGCCCTTCCTCGGCGGCGCGCTGCTCCTCACCGCCGGCCTCTGGCAATGGTTCCCGGTGAAGCAGGCCTGCCTGCATCACTGCCGCTCGCCGTTCCACTTCCTCCAGCAGGAGTGGCGCGAGGGCGCGGCCGGCGCGGTGCGGATGGGGGTGGCCCACGGGCTCTACTGCCTGGGCTGCTGCTGGGCCCTGATGGCCCTGCTCTTCGTGGGCGGGGTGATGAACCTGCTCTGGGTCGCGGCGATCGCGGGACTGGTGCTGATGGAGAAGGTGGCGCGAGCCGGGCCCTGGGTCGGCCGGGTGACCGGTCTCGCGCTCGCCGGATGGGGGGTCTGGATGCTGGGGACCGGGCGCTGAGCTTCTTCAGCCTCCTCAGTGGGCCATGGCGTCAGGCGCGTGCCACTCCGCCGTCGCCACCGCCCGCTTCTGCTTCTTCGACCAGACCAGCAGCGTGGTGTACTTGCCCAGGTCCTTCCCCTTGGGCAGGTCGAAGCTCTGCCCCGCGGCCGGCTGCTTGAGCTTGCCCAGGGTCAGCGCGTCCTTGTCGGTGGGGCCGGAGGAGAGCAGCAGAACGAGGTCCGGTGCGTCGGCCACGGCGAAGTCCTGGGTGAGGGTGAGGCGCTGGCGCCCGCCGACGTCGGTGATCGTGTAGTCGCCGGAGGCCTTGGCCCCCTCGGCGCCCATGAACATCATGTTAGCGCCCGCCCCCATTTTCTCGTCCTTCATCATCCCGGTGTCGTGAGCCATCATCCCGGTGTCGTGGGCCATCATCCCGGTGTCGTGAGCCATCATCCCGGTATCGTGGGCCATCATCCCCGTGTCCTGCTGGGCGGCAAGAGGCGCGGCGGCGAGCAGGACGAACGCGGCCGTGAACAGGCGAACGGTCATACGATCCTCAGGGTTGCAGAGTGGGACAGCGGGTTCCAAGCTTTCTCGATCGAGGAACGCCGCCGCCCCGGCACCGGTTCTGTGACGCTCGGTACGGCAAGCACTCACCATCTCGCATGAAGTGGTGGAATTCGCCATGCCCTCCGATGACCGTGACCGGTTCTACGACGAGCGGGTGGCGGGAGAAACAGCGGAGGGCTGACGCAGGCGTGGGGCGCGGCGCCCACGCGCGGTCGCGCGGTACCGACCAGGCGGGCAACCTCGCAGGCGGGCGAACGCCCGCGAGAACGCGAACTCCGACTCATAGCCGACCCGGTGGGCGATGGCGCCCACCGGGTCGTCCGTTTCGCGCAGGTTCCGGGCGGCCAGCTCCATGCGCCAGCGGGTCAGATACGCCAGTGGCGGCTCCCCCACCAGCGCGCTGAAGCGCCGGATCAGCGTCGCGCGCGAGAGGTTGGCCTCGCGCGCCAGCAGCTCGATCGTCCACGGGGCGGCGGGCTCCGCGTGCATCCGGGTCAGGGTTTGCGCAATGATCGGATCACGCAGCGCGCGGAGCCACGACGTCCCCTGGTCGCCCCTCTGCTCGAGCCAGGCCCGGATCACCTGCACGAACACCACGTCGATCAGCCGGTTCACGATCGTCTCCCATCCCGCCGAGCAAGCCGTGAGCTCCTGGCGGAGGAGGCGCAGGGTCGTGGAGACGGGACCGCCCTCGGCCAACTTCTGGCCGTCGAGCACCAGCTGCGGCGGCAGCAGGGACACCAGCGGGTGCGCCACCTCGCGATCGTAGCGGTAGGACGCGCAGATGAGCCTGGTCGAGGCGCCGGACCCCTCGATCACGATCTCCCCGTCGGCGTTGGGCGCCAGGCCCTTGGTGATCTGGTCCCATGACCGCGACGGCCCCGTCGCGGCGCTCGCCATCACGTGGGCCGCGCCGGTGGGGAGCAGCACGACGTCGCCCGCATGCAGCTCCCGTGGCGATGCGCCCGCCACCCGGATCCAGCAGCTGCCCGCCGTGACGGCGTGGAAGGTGGCGCCGGGCTCCCGGTGCAGACTCATCCCCCATGGTGCGTGGGCCCGCGCATAGGCGGTCACCGCCCCGCGGACTCGGAGCATGTCGAGCACGTCGGCCAGCACGTCGCGCCGTTCCATGGGCAGCAATATGCTCGGGAGACGCGGAAGTAGTCAATCAATGAGCCGTTGGGACAAAAGATCGCGCTTTTCGAGCATTGGTCGGCTCTCGGCTGGGACATAGGTTGCGCATCAACCTCGCACCCGGAGCCGCGCGATGCCGGTCCTGCACAACGGTGACAACTTCCCTTCCCTCTCCCTGCCCGCCGTCGGAGGCGGACGTGTCTCGCTGCCGGCCGACCTGGCGGGCGGCTTCGGCGTGGTCCTGTTCTACCGCGGGCACTGGTGCCCGTACTGCAACGCGCAGCTCGCGGCGTTCGCCCGGGCGGCGGAGACGCTCACCGCGCTCGGCATCAAGGTCGTGGCGCTGTCGGTGGACGACCAGGGTGAGGCGTCCGCCCTGGCGGATCAGCTGCGCCTGCCGTTTCCGGTCGGCTACGGCGCCGATGCCGGGGCGATCGCCGCGGCGACGGGTGCGTACACCAGCGCCGACTCGCGATACGTCCAGTCCACCGGGTTCCTGCTCGACCCCGACGGCCGAGTCGAGATCGCGGTGTACTCCAGCGGCGCGATCGGCCGGCTGGTTCCCGACGACGTCGCCGGCTATGTGCGGTACCTGATGACCCACGCGTGAGCGTGCCTCGGTCGCGGCCGGGCCTGCTGCTGATCCTCCTCATATTCGCCTGGGCCGTCGCCTGGCCGGCGATCAAGATCGGCGTCTCCGACGTGCCGCCGATCTGGTATGCCTGCCTGCGCTACGGGATCGCGACGGTCTGCCTCTTCGGTGTGGCGGCGCGGCAAGGACTGGTGTGGCCCTCGGCGCCGGACCGGCGCCTGGTGGCCGTGTCCGGCAGCCTGCAGATGGCGGCCTACTCCGCCCTCACCGGGCTCGCGTTGACCCGGCTCCCGCCCGGCCGCGCCTCCGTCCTCGCGTTCTCCACGCCGCTCTGGGTCGTTCCGCTCGCGGCCTGGCGGCTCGGCGAGCGACTCTCGCTCCGCGCGGGTATCGGCGTCGCCCTCGGGCTCGGCGGCGTGCTGGCGATCGCGGC
>DATCWW010000067.1:0-6504 GCA_036566145.1 Gemmatimonadales bacterium | reverse complement strand
CGGCGGCGGCCACACCAAGGCCGCCGGTCTCGCCCTGCATGGCTCGCTGGCTGAGGTCCAGGCGACGGTCCTCGCCGCCGCGCGCGACTATCTTGGCGGCAACGGCGGGAGTCCCCGTCACGGTTGACCGGATTTCCACCGGGCCTATATTGCCGACTGAGACAGTAGGAATTGACCAATCGGTGGCCCATGGATCTGATTGACCGCATCGAGAAGACACTGGATACGCTTCGCCCCTACATCGCCTCGCACCGGGGAATGGTCGAGGTGGTGGACTTCGACGAGGGCGAAGGGCTCCTCCTGCTTCGGCTGGGGGGCACCTGCCACGGCTGCGCCGCCAGCACGGTGACCCTGAGGCAGGGGATCGAGACCCGCCTGCGCGAGCTGGTGCCGGAGGTCAAGCACGTGGAGGCGGTCTAGTGCCGGAGTCGCTCGAGGCGCAGGTGCTTGCCGCCCTCGCCGCCATCAGGAATCCCCGAGTCGACAACGATCTCCTGTCCGCCGGCATGATCCGGGACCTCGCCGTCACCGACGAGGGCGGGGTCACCTTCACCTTCCTTCTCGCGCCGGACGACCCCGCCACCCTGGTGCGCCAGGCTCGCGCCGCGGTGCAGGGAATCGACGGCGTGCGCCGCGAAGCGGTGAAGATCAACGTGACCAACCCTGCCGGGCCGGCCAAGGTCAGCCACGGCCCTCCGGCCGGTGACCCTGCGGCGGCGGCTCCTCAGGCACCGATCCCATCCGAGCAGCCCAACCTCGGCAAGATCGTCGCGATCTCGTCGGGCAAGGGCGGGGTGGGGAAGTCCACCGTCGCCACCAATCTCGCCGTGGCGCTCGCCCGCGCCGGGTTCAGCGTCGGACTCATGGACGCCGACGTCTACGGGCCCAATATCCCGCGGATGTTCGGGGTCTTCGACCGCCCTGCGGTCCTCGCCGGGCGCATCCAGCCGCTCGAGGCGTACGGCGTTCGCTTCATGTCGCTCGGCCTGCTGGTCGAGCGCGACGCTCCCGCGATCTGGCGGGGGCCGATCATCATGAAGGTGGTGCAGCAGTTCCTGCGCGACGTCGAATGGGGTCAGCTGGATTACTTCATCGTGGATCTTCCCCCCGGCACCGGCGATGCGCAGCTCTCGCTGGTCCAGGCGACCCAGGTGGCCGGCGCGGTCATCGTCACCACCCCGCAGGAGGTCGCCGTCGGCGACGCGCTCCGCGGCGCCAAGATGTTCGAGCGAGTGGGCGTGCCGGTGTTCGGTATCGTGGAGAACATGAGCGGCTTCGTCGATCCCGACACCGGCCGGCGGTTCGACTTCTTCGGCTCGGGCGGGGGCGGACGCCTCGCCGAGGAGCTGGGCGTTCCGCTGCTGGGCAGCATCCCGCTCCAGCCGGGGCTGGCGGAGCTGGCCGACGCCGGACGACCGGTCCTCGATGCGGAGCCCGAGAGCCCGGCCGCGCTGGCGCTCCGCGCGGTATCCGAGGAGCTGCGGCGCAAGACCGCCGGCCGGAGCATGGCGTTGCCCATCCTGCGCGGGTGAGCCGCCCCCTCATCACCCTCCTGACCGACTTCGGGACCGCGGACTCCTACGTTGCCGAGGTGAAGGCCGCGCTGCTCCGTGCGGCGCCGCAGGCGACGCTGGTGGACCTGACCCACGCCGTTCCGCCCGGCGACCTGCGTGCCGCGGCCTACCTGCTGGGCCGGACCTGGCACCGGTTTCCCGAGGGCACGGTGCACCTCGCCGTGGTGGACCCCGGAGTCGGCACTCCCCGCGCCGCGCTGGCGTTCGGCACCGCCGGCCACTGGTTCGTGGGGCCGGACAACGGACTCTTCACTCCCGTTCTCAGGGACGCGGCGGTCGAGATCGTCACCCTGGCCATTCCGCCGACGGCGGCGCCCACCTTCCACGGCCGAGACCTCTTCGCGCCCGCGGCGGCGGCGCTCGCCTCGGGGACGGCGTTGCAGGCGCTGGGACAGCCGTACCTGGGCATTCCGCACCGGCTGAGCTACCGGGACCCGCACTACGAGGGCAAGTCGCTGGTCGGAGAGGTGGTCTACGTCGACCGGTTCGGCACCCTGGTCACCAATCTCACGCCCGAGATGGTGCCCGACTACGCGGTGATCGAGATCGAGGGACTCGATATCGGCCCGCTCCGGCGGACCTTCGGCGACGTGCCCACCGGTGGCTTGCTCGCCTACCTCGGCTCCGGCGGACAGGTCGAGATCGCGGTGCGCGACGGCTCCGCCGCGCGGCGACTGGGGATGGGAGTGGGTGGAAGGATCAGGGTGAGGCTGGGCTGAGCTTCTTCCGGAGCAGCTGCACCGCCGCGCGCAGGAACGCGTAGAGCTGCCAGATCACGAAGACCGCGACGATCACCAGCACCACGACCAGGCAGGCCGTGAGCAGCGGATGCCGGGCCGCCATCCAGGTCAGGAAGACCACCAGCCCGTCCTCCAGCGCGCTCAGCGTCCAGTTGGACACCGGCTCGGGAGTCACGTTCACCGCGGCGCGGGTGCTGGCCTTCGCGCCGTGCGAGGTGAGCGCCACGCCTCCCGCGAGCAGCGCCGCCGCCAGTTTCCATTCCTCCGGAAATCCCCCGCCTGTGAACGCCGTGTACGAGAGGAACGCCGCGGCCGGCGGGCGGATGAAGGTGTGGATCCCGTCCCAGGCGGTATCCACGTAGGGGATCTTGTCCGCCACGAACTCGACCAGGAACAGCGCGATCGCGATCCCCAGCACCAGCGGATGCGCCAGGACCTGGAGCTGCGGCGGCAGCTCGACGATGCCGAATCGCTGGAACAGCCCCGCGGCCGCGATGGTCGCGTAGAGGTTGAGCCCCGAGGCGAACGAGGTTCCGAGGGCGAAGCCCAGGGTTTCGAGCGGCGACATGGCGGGAAAGGTAGGGAGGGGAAAGGGGAAGGGAGAAGTGCGATCTCCTCCTACTACTCCTTCTCCCCACCCCCCTCCAGCCACTCCACCCGCACCCCACCCATCGCCGCCGTGACCTCCAGATCGAGCGTGCGCTCGGCCCGATCGTAGCCCGGCGTGGTGAAGGTGTTGCCCTGGCGGACCATGCCGGCCGGGTCGAAGCTGGAGAGGAACTTGTCCATCGTCACCCGCACACCGAGCCGGCGCGGCAGCCGCAGAGTGAGCTGGCCCATCGCCATGCGCACATTCACCCGGGCGCTCGAGCTCCAGGTGCCGCCGAAGTCCAGCGTCACCGATCCGACGCCCCCTTCGACCACGACGCGGTCGCATCGGCTGTTCCCCAGGCCCACCACCGACAGCTCCGCCGCCCCGGAGGTGAGCTCCGCCGAGCGGCAGCGTGTCGCATTGGGGCGGGAGAAGCGGACCACCGACCGGCTGGCGCCGGTCTGGAGGTCGAGCGACGCCAGACGCAGACCACCCAGCTCCAGGTCCGCATCCACCGCGCCCAGATTGAGCGCGAGGTCCAGCTCGGTGCTCGGCGCAAAGGCGATGTTCGCCGACTGCTGCAGCTGTCCCCGCGAGACCACCCGCACCCCCCCGGTGCCGCCTCGCCGGAGGCCGAGCGAGACCGCGTTCCGCGCCGCGTCGTAGTCGCTGATCGGGGCGAAGCGCTCCCCGTCGAAGGCGAGGTCCATCCGATAGAGCTCGGTGGGACGGCCGGGTGCCACCCGCAGCGCGCCGGCGGCGTACTCCAGCGAGGCGTGCAGCCGGGTCTCGCCGTGGAGCTGGCGGAAGGTGGTGAACGGCCGCATCTCCTGCGCCGCCGCGACGCCCGTCTGGAGACTCAGCGCGAGCGCCAGGAGAACCACGCGCCGCATCAGAGTCCCCGGGTCGGGGTCCGCGTCCCGCCGGGACGCCGGGCGGCCGGCACGCCGAACTGCGGTGTGGCCCAGAGGTACTCGTCGGTGAGCGCCTCGGGCGGAATCAGGCGGCCGGCGAAATTCTCCCGGATGCCCGCCCGGCTCAACAGCGCCGCGCCGAAGCCGGTCGTCGCGAGGAGCCACGTGACCAGGAACGCCGCGCCGCGAATGAGGTCGCCCGCGACCGGCACCCAGCCGAACACCGCCCAGGCCAGCCAGAGCGAGGCGAGCGCGCCCAGTCCAACGGTCAGATAGCGGTAGCTGTTGGGCGAGCCCAGCACCGCGCCGAGCGCCAAACGCCGCCGGATGTACGTCTCGCCCATCGCGTGGGCGACCGCGAGGAACCCGCCCAGCGCGCCGACGACCACCAGGAGCCCGTACACCACCACCGCGAACGGGAGCAGCAGGATCCCGGCGACGCTCAGGATGAGGCCCACGACCAGCATGCCGAACGTCGGCAGGAGGAGAATCTGCCCCAGCAGGCCGGTCGAGAAGGCGCGGCCGAACGAGTGGCTCACCGTATCCGAGACCACCTCGAGGTTGGGCCGTCCGAAGGTCACCAGGCCGAAGCCGAGCGCCGCGAGCGTGAGGAAGACACCGATCACGCCGGCCAGCCGGCGGAAGACCGTCTCCAGCGCGTTCGGCGGCGGTTCGGCCGCGGCGGCCGGCTGCGCAAAGATGGTGGTCGAGCGCAGCGTCCGGATCTCGCCGCCGATCTCCCCGCCCAGGTCGCGCACGTCACCGCCCAGGGCCAGGATGTCGCCGGTCACGAGGCCGCCGGGGTGCACGATCACGTCGCCGTCCACCGTCACCAGGTTGCCCAGCAATCGGCCGTAGATATCCGCGTCGCCCTGTACCACCAGCAGCGGGCCGGTGACGCTCTCGGTCGAGCCCACGCTGAAATCGCCCAGGCGGGCGGTGCCGCCGGGAACGGTGAGCCGGATGGGACCGGACTTGGGAGTGAGTGCGGGCTTGAGCCGGGCTTCGAGCGCGGTCGGCTGGCTCAGGTCGCTGAGATCGACGGCGGGCCCGCCGTCGGGCGCCTGCTCGATCGCCTGCGGTTTGGGATGAGCGGCGCGCCGGTCGTCGTCACCCTGGGCGACGAAGTCCCAGAAGTTGCGCACCAGCTCGGCGGCATTGGACCCGGACGGAAACGAGCCCGGGCTTGCGGCGGCGGTGGTCGGAAGGGCCGCTCCCAGCAGGAGCAGCGCGGCGACCGCGCTACGCGCCCGCATGCGCCACCTGCTGCGTGGGCAGCGCCAGGAGGCGGCGGAGGACGTAGATCCCGGCCAGGTAGGCGGCGGCGGCGAGCGCCGAGGCCGCCGCGATCCGTCCCGGCGAGTCGAACGCCGAGCGGAACGCCCCGTACCAGGGCTGCTCGATCAGATTGGAGGCCACCCCCTGGATCGCGAGCCACCCGGCCTGCCCCGTCTGGGTCAGCAGCCATCCGCCGATCGAAACCAGCGTGGCTTGGTGCCCCAGGGTCCAGATGACGCTCGTGGCCATCGACGCCACCAGCAGGACGGCGATGGAGGCCGCGAAAGCCACCGAGCGGCGAGTCGCCAGGAAGCGGCGCCGCGCCGGCTGCATCGAGGGAATCGTGACCGGCCGGGGCACGGCGACATGCCGCATCACGCGGTCGGCGAAGTCCGGGGCGGGAGACAGGAGCTGCAGGGCGGCGAGTTGCTCGTCCAGGGCCCGCTCGGCATCCGCGCGGGCCTGGCACTCGAGGCAGATCTCGAGGTGGCGCGCGCGGTCGGAGTCGAGGCCGGCAGCCAGCCAGGCGTCGAACTCATCGGGGGTCAGGTGCGGGCCGAAACCGGCGGTCATAAGTGGACCCTCCTACGGCCAGGGTACGGGGAATGTTTCATTCTTTTAGATGCGCCAGCGCGACGCGCAGCTCGTTGCGGGCGCGATGGATATAGGTCTTCACGGTGCCCAGCGGCAGGTCCAGGATCTCGGCGATCTCCTCGTAGGCCCGTCCCTCCACGTGGCGCAGGAGAATGCAGGACCGGTATTCCGGGCGGAGCCGCCCGATGGCAGCCTCGATCGCCCCGCCCAGCTCCTTCGCTTCCACCGCGTCTAGGGGGGACTCCTGCCGCGCGCCGATCTGGAGCGCGGTGGCTTGCATCGCTTCCGGGGTCTCCGCGTGGGGCGAGCCGTCCAGCGAGAGGGTATCGAGCTCGCGGCGGCGGAGGTGATCGATGGCCGCGTTGTTCGCGATCTTGAAGATCCAGGAGGAGAACTTGAACTCCGGGCGATAGGAGTCGATGGCGTTGAGCGCCTTGACGAAGGTCTCCTGCGCCAGATCCTCCGCCAGCTCCCGGTCACGCACCATGCGATAGAGCAGGGCGAACACCGGGCGCTCGTAGCGACGCACCAGCTCCCGGTACGCCGCCTCCCGCCCTCCCCGGGCGAGCAGAACGACCTCCTGGTCGGTGAGCCGGGCCCATTCCGGCCCCTCAGCCATCGGCCGTCCGGCTTGCCAAGGCTCCGGCGGCGGGACTACATTCTGCGCCTATGTTAGCCTCGGATCGTAAGTTACCCGTTTCCGGCGGCCCCGAGAAGCGGACTTACGTCCGCGACATGTTCACGGCCATCGCGCCCACGTACGACCGGCTCAACCGCATCATCAGCCTGGGGCTGGATCAACGGTGGCGGCG
>DATCWW010000047.1:0-13851 GCA_036566145.1 Gemmatimonadales bacterium | reverse complement strand
TGGCGGCGGCGGCGGCGAGCGCTCGATCATCTCTTCCTTCGGAGGTGCCTGGGCCGCGGGCGCGGCCTCGCTCCGCTTGGGCGAAGCCGAGATCAGCGCCTGCACCTCGGCCAGCCGGGTGATCTCGCCGCCTACGCTCTGGAGCTGGTCCCGGAGCCCGGTCAGCCGGCGCTCGCTCTCCTCCCGGATCCGCGTCCACTCGTCCTCGGTGAACTCGCCGACCGCGTAGCGCACCTCGGCCTCGGCCAGCTCCTCCTCGGCGCCGCGGCGCCGGCCGTCGAGATCGGAGCGGCTCGCCTGATGCCGCTGCAGCTCCTCGGCGATCGTCGTCGAGTGCCCGCGCAGCCGATCGATCACGCCGCGAAGACGGGATTCGTAGTCGGCCCGCACCTTCTGCCGGACCGCCGCCGGCGCCTTGTCACCGCTGGCGTCCAGCTTGGCGAGCCATTGCTCGAAGCGGGTGCGCTGCTCGAGGAGTCCTTCGATGCTGTCGTCAGTATCCGGGGAGTTGGCCATGGCGAGCGGTTCCTCTCAGGCGCTGGAGCGCGTCGATCTGTTCCCGGGTCAGGCGGGTGACGGTCCCCAGGGTGCGGGCGGCCAGCAAAATGCGGGCGCCGTGTTCCAGACTTTCCATTCGAATCCGCGCGACGCGCAGATCGGGACCCCAGGTCAGCGCCCCGTGATTGGCGAGCAGCACGGCATCATGATTCGGGATGAACGGCTCGGCGGCGTCGCCCAGCGCAGGCGTCCCGGTCGTGCCGTAGGGAACCACCGGCACCTCACCCATCAGCAGCGTGATCTCGGGAAGGACGTCACCGGGGATCCCTTCGCCGGCCACCGCGAACCCGGTGGCGGCGGGCGGGTGCGCATGCACCACCGCGCCGCAGTCGGGCCGGCACCGGTAGACCCGTAAGTGCAAATCTAACTCGGTCGTCGCCTCGCGGGAGCCGTCGAGCCGGCGGCCGTCCAGGCCGACCTCGACCAGGTCCTCGGGCTCGAGCTCGCCCTTGAGGCAGCCGCGTGGGGTGACCAGCAGGCGCTCGGGCCCGATGCGGACCGACAGGTTCCCCTCGGCGCCGGCGATGAGCCCTCGCTCCCAGAGCGCCCGGCAGCAGCGCACGATCTCGTCGCGCGCCGTCATGTCAGTCGCCTCGCTGGAACACCGCCTGCCCGCGCACGATCGTGGCCTCCGCCCGCCCGCGGAGCTCCCGTCCGGTGAACGGCGTGTTCCGGCTCTTGGAGTAGAAGTCCTCGGGCCGCACCGTCCACGCCGCCGTGGGATCGAGCACCACCACGTCCGCCGCCGCCCCCGGAGCCAGCGTGCCGCCCGGCAGGTTGAAGATGCGCGCCGGCATGACGCTCATCCGGAGCACCAGGTCCGCCAGCGTCATCAGGCCGCTGTCCACCAGCTCGGTGATCGCGAGCCCCAGCGCCGTCTCCAGCCCGATGATGCCGTTGGGCGCGTCGTCGAACTCCCGCTCCTTGGCGTCGTAGTGATGGGGCGCGTGGTCGGTGCAGATGACGTCGATGGTGCCGTCGCGGAGCCCCTGACGGACCGCCTCGCGGTCCTCGGGCTCCCGCAGGGGCGGGTTCATCTTGGCGTTGGTGTTGTACCCTTCGCACGCCTCGTGGGTCAGCGTGAAATGGTGGGGACACGCCTCCGCCGTCACCCGCAGCCCTTTCTCCTTGGCGCGCCGGATCAGCTCCACCGAGCCGCGGGTGGACATGTGGCACAGGTGGACGTGGCCGCCGGTGAGCTCGGACAGCAGGATGTCGCGCGCGACCATGATCTCCTCGGCCGCGGCCGGAATTCCCTTGAGGCCGAGGCGGGTGGAGACCAGGCCCTCGTGCATCGCGCCGCCGGCGGAGAGAGTCGGGTCCTCGCAGTGGTCGGCGACGGGTATGCCGAAGGTGCGGGCGTACTCCAGCGCGGTGCGCATCAGGTGGCTGGAGACCACGGGCTTGCCGTCGTCGCTCACGGCCACCGCCCCCGCCCCGACCAGCTCGCCGAACTCGGCGAGCTGCTGTCCCTGCTGGCCCAGCGAGATGGCGCCGATGGGATAGACCCGCGCCTTCCCCGCCCGCTGCGCCTGGCTCACGATGAAGCCCACCGCGGCCTGGTTGTCGGTCACCGGATCGGTGTTGGGCATGGCGCACACGGCGGAGAAGCCGCCTGCCGCGGCGGCCATGGCCCCGGTGGCGACGGTCTCGAGGTCCTCCTGGCCCGGCTCGCGCAGGTGCACGTGGAGGTCGATCAACCCGGGGCAGACCACCTTGCCGGCGGCCTCCAGCACCAGCGCGTCGTCGGGCCGCCCGAGATCGCGGCCGCTGGCCTGCACCTTCCCGTCGGCGAGGTAGAGATCGGCGACCTCGTCGGTCCCGCGCGAGGGGTCGAGGATCCGTCCGCCGCGAATCAGGATGGGGCGCATCAGCGGGCCTCCGCCGTTGGTGCGAGGAGCGACCCGCCGGGTGTCATCCCGAGCGCAGCGAGGGATCTAGCCCGTGCCTCCCGGAACGCCGGACTAGATCCCTCGCTGCGCTCGGGATGACATCGTTGCGCGTTCACTCGCCCCTCCCCTCGGCTCACGCGTCCCCTCCCCCCTGCGCCCAGTCGGGCGAGCCGCCGGCGAGCAGATACAGCACCGCCATCCGGACCGCCACCCCGTTGGTCACCTGCGGGAGAATCACGCTGTGGGGCCCGTCGGCGACGTCGCTGTCGATCTCGACCCCGCGGTTCATCGGCCCGGGGTGCAGGATCAGGAGGTCCTTGGGCGCGCGGGCCAGCCGCTCGCTGGTGACGCCGAAGACCCGGTTGTACTCCCGGAGCGAAGGGAGGAAGCCGGACTGCATCCGCTCGAGCTGGAGCCGAAGCACGTTGAGCGCGTCGGCCCACTGGATCGCGTCCTCGATCCGCGGGAGGATGGTGACGCCGAGCTCGTGCACGTTCCGCGGCAGCAGCGTGGCCGGTCCGCACACGCCCACCTCGGCGCCCATCTTGAGCAGCCCCCAGATGTTGCTGCGCGCCACCCGGCTGTGCAGGATGTCGCCGCAGATCGCGACCTTGAGCCCCTCCAGGCGGCCGAACCGGTCGCGCAGCGTCAGCATGTCGAGCAGGCCCTGAGTCGGGTGCTCGTGCTTCCCGTCGCCGGCGTTGATGACGTTGCTGCGGATCCGCTGCCCGAGGAACTGGGCCGCGCCCGAGGCGCCGTGGCGGATCACCACCATGTCGATCCGCATCGCCTCGAGGTTGCGGGCGGTGTCCACCAGCGTCTCGCCCTTGCTGACCGAGCTCGCCGCGGTGGCCACGTTCACCGTGTCGGCACTGAGCCGCTTCTCGGCGAACTCGAAGCTGATCCGGGTCCGGGTGCTGGCCTCGAAGAAGAGGTTGACGATCGTCTTGCCCCGGAGCGCCGGCACCTTCTTGATCGCGCGCTCGCTGACTTCCTTGAACGGCTCCGCGGTGTCGAGAATGAGGCGGATCTGGTCGGCGCTGAGCTCTTCCAGCCCGACCAGGTCCTTGCCCAGGCTCGGCGCGGCGCTCATCCCCCGCCCCGCACCAGCTCGACCCCGTCCCGGCTGTCGAGCTCGGAGACCAGCACGTCCACCCGATCCGCCGGGCCCGCGGTGAGCGCGGTACCGACGATGTCGGCCTGAATGGGAAGCTCCCGCCCGCCCCGGTCGATCAGGACGCAGAGGAGGATTCGCCGCGGCCGGCCGAAGTCGGCGCACTCGTCCAGCGCGGCGCGGACGGTCCGGCCGGTGTAGAGCACGTCGTCCACGATCACGACCGTCTTGCCGTCGAGGTTGGGGAGGCTGGTCTCGCCGACCACCGGCCGGGGGCCGATGGACTGGAGGTCGTCGCGGTAGAGGGTGATGTCGAGCTTGCCGAGCGCGACACCGGTACCTTCGGCGTCCTCGATCAGCCGGCGCAGCCGCCCGGCCAGCTCCACCCCACGCCGTTGAATGCCCACCAGGACCAGCTTCTCGGTCCCGTGGGCCCGCTCAACGATCTCCGTGGCCATGCGCGCGAGGGTACGGGCGAGCGCGCGCTCGTCCAGAAGAGAGGTGCGGGTGGGCATCGGGGCGGGAAGGTAGGACGCCCGGACGCGCGGGCGCAAGGGCGTCGGGGTCTACTCCACCGCGCGGAGGAGCGGCTGGCTCGGCGTGGCGGGCGCGGCGTCGTCCAGGGCGCGGTCCACCCCGCTCGCGGTGATCGCCAGCATCCCGTTCTCCAGGCGGTGGAGCCAGCCGTTTTCCTTCAGGTACCAGACGTGGAACTTGATGTGATCCTCGGGGCAGCCCAGCAGGCGCTCGAGGTCGTACACCCCGAGGCCGGGGTGGTCCGGGTCGTGGCGGCGGGAGGCGTAGAAGAGCTGCAGGATGGCCGAGCGGACCCGCCGGTCCGAGGCGACCTCGTCGGCCACCGTGGCCTGGTCGAAGATCCGCCAGCGCGTCTCCCGCTGCGACTCGTAGCTCGCGTCGTACGCCGCGCGGCTCTCCGGGTCGGAGAGGACCCGGAACGACTCCAGCAGCTGCTTGAACCGGTCGGGGTCGCCGCTGTCGCGGTTGTCGGGATGGTAGCGCTTGGCCAGGTATCGGAAGACGCGCTGAATGGTCTCCCGGTCGGCACGGGGAGACACCTGGAGCACTTCGTAGTGGTCGGCGCCGGGCGAGTCGGCCACGTTGTCTCGGAGAAGGGGTCGCGCCCGATCGATCAAGCCCCATGCCACGGGCAGCCGGTTGCCGGTACGGGTGCTGCGCGGCCCTAAGGTACCCCGACTGTGACGCTACGCCAGGGTCCGTTGTGGCCACCGAGCCACGCTCCGTTGCCGGGGCGGACCGCTAGGGGGCGGCGAGCAACTCGCCCACGCGGCGGACCAGCTCATCGGGAGGAAAGGGCTTGCGGAGCAGCGGCCAGGGCGTGCCCTCGGTGGGCGGCGGGTCGGGATGGACGTGCCCCGAAATCAGCAGGACGGGCAGGCTGGGGTGATCGGCCCGGAGCCGCCGGGCCAGCTCGTAGCCGTCCATCCTGGGCAGGCCGAGATCGGTCACCACCAGGTCGGGCACGTCGAGGGACCCGATGACCAGGTCGAGTGCGTCCTGGCCGTCCACGGCCTCCCGCGTGGCGTACCCCGCCTCGCTCAGCGCCCGGACCGTCATTCGCCGGACCGCCTCGTCGTCCTCCACCACCAGGACGATGGCGCCACCAGGGGGCGCTCCGGCGGCCGAGCCCATCGCCACGCCAGGGGAGGATCCCGCCGCGGCGATCGGGAGGCGGAGCGTGAAGGCCGAGCCGCGGCCGGGCTGGGAGGCCACCTCGATCTTCCCTCCGACTTGGGCGACGATCCCGTGCACCACCGAGAGCCCGAGCCCGGTCCCCTGCCCGACCTCCTTGGTGGTGAAGAACGGCTCGAAGGCGCGCTGTAGCGTCTGCCGGTCCATTCCGAAACCGGTGTCGCGCACCGTGAGCACCGCGGTCTGCCCTTCTCCGGCTGTCTCGATGGTTACCTGGCCGCCCTGCGGCATCGCGTCCCGAGCGTTCAGGATCAGGTTGAGGAGCACCTGCTCGAGCTGGTTGTGGTCGGCCCACACCAGCCCGGGCAGCTCTCCGGTCTGGACGACCAACTGCTGCGTTTCAGCCAGGGAGCGTCGCAGCAGCGGCTCGGCCGCGCGGACCAGCTCGTTGAGGTCCACGTTCTCGAGCCGCAGGAACTGTCGCCGGCTGAAGGCCAGGAGCTGCTGGGTGATGGTCGCGGTGCGCTCGGCGGCGCGCCGGATGAGGCCCACGTCGGCCGCCGCGCCGTCGGGGAGGTCGTTCCGCCGAAGCAGGAAGTGAACCGCGCCCAGCACCACCGACATCTGGTTGTTGGCCTCGTGAGCGATGCCGCCCGCGAGCTGCCCGGCGGCCTGCAGGCGGTGCGCCTCCCGCAGCCGCTCCTCGGCGGCGCGGCGCTCGGTGATGTCGAGACTGATTCCGGTCACGTAGATCGGGCGGCCTTCGGCGTCCACGCCCACCTGTCCCAGGTCTGCCAGCCAGCGAACCTCGCCTCCCGGCCTGACGATCCGGTACTCGTAGGCCAGTCCACCCACCCCCGCCAGCGCGTGCTCGAGCGAGGCCTCCACCCGCTCCCGGTCCTCGGGGTAGACGCGCGCGAGGAATCCGGCGAGATCGGTCACCCTCTCGCCGGGCCCGAGCCCGTAGAGCTGGCCGAGGCCATCGTCCCAGGTGAGCCGCCGCGTCGCCACGTCCCAGTGCCAGGCGCCGGTCCGCGCCGCGCGATGGGCCAGTCGCAGCTGATCCTGGTGCCGCCTGAGCTCGGCTTCCGCCCGACGGCGCTCGGTGATGTCCCGCTTGATGGAGGCGGCGCCCACCAGCCGGCCTTCCGCGTCGCGCACCGGGGAGACGCTGAGGCTGATCCAGATCCGCTCGCCGTCCTTGCGGATCCGCTCCGCCTCCCCGAACTCCACGCTCTCGCCGCGGCGCAGCCGCTCCAGCAGGTCGCGCTCGCTATCGTGCTGGGTCTCCGGGATGAGCCGGAAGATCGGCTGCCCGATCATCTCCGCCGCGGTGTAGCCGAAGATCCGCTCGGCGCCGGCGTTCCAGGTGGTCACCACGCCGTCGAGCGTCTTGCCCACGATCGCGTCGCGGGAAGAGGTGACGATGGCGGCCAGCCTGGACGAAGCCTCGGCCCCGCCCCGGACGAGCTCCGCGTGGCTCTGGAGCTGCTGCAGGGTCGCTTCCGCCCGCTCCCGGAGGGCCTGGTTTTCCCGAGCCTGCGCCAGGGCGAGCCGACGGCCGCGGTGGGCCAACCCACCGATCAGTGTGAGCCCCACCGCCGTCGCCACGTAGTTCAGGAGACGGAAGATGGTGGTCTGCCCGATCAGGCCGGCCGTCGGCGGGTAGAAGAAGAGAGCGAGGAGGACGACGCTCAGGGCCGAGGCCGCGATCCCCGGCAGGAAGCCGCCATAGTAAGCCGCCACCGCCACCGCGAGGAGGAAAGCGGGCGTGACCGACGGGCTGATCCAGGGCAGCAGCGCCAGATCGACCGCGGCCGCGAGGACCACGGCCCCCAGGGCGGCGAGGTAAGCCATGAGGCGGGAGCGGGATGCCGCAGGCAAGTCAACCATCACGGACAAGGAGGGATTCGAACCCTCGAAACGCTTTTGACGTTTACACGCTCTCCAGGCCATTACCCGGAAAAAGGTTGGCGAAAGAAAGCACGCCGTGGCACTGCGTTTCGACAGCACGCCTGCCACTCGGAGGAAAGGAATCCGCTGCGGGAGTTTCGCAGGTCCATAACCCCACCATAACCGGCACAGCCGGGTTGGCTAGGCGGCTCGTTGTGCATCCGGCCGATAGCGCCAGCGGTCGAACTTCGGATGCCGGATCGTTTCTCGAAGCAAGGTCGAGCAGTGCAACCGGTGGCAGATATGCTCGTGAAGCTGCGCCTTCGCGCCACTGCCCTGAGATCGACCGTTCCACTCCCACGCCGTTGCCCCAACGAGTAGATCGGTGAGCTGAATGAGATCGTCCGAACAGGACTGCACGGAGCGGAGCAGGCCGACGGTAGATTGGGACCGACAGCCGGTCCGGTTCAGGATACTCCGCAGCGTGTAATCATGCCCGGCGGTCCAACCAGGCCGCTCGTCTAGATCGATGTAGTTGTCCGAGTTCGGCCACAGCCTGTACCGGAACAGTAGGTGCCAAGCCTTGCTGAGACTCAATTGGGATGCACCTGCCCGGCGCGACGGGTCATCCTTGTGGGAGATAATGATGGTGTTGAAGTGCATGGCGGAGGCGGCGCTCGATGTAAAGAACAGGTCCACCAGGGCCTTCACTCTTGGGCGCAAGCGCCTGCCCCGAACCTCCGACCACTTGATCTCGGCAGGACCGCCTCCGGTGCGGTAGCGCCTAACACTCGCAAGTTCACGCCGCACTGATGCTATGAGCCCCTGCTTCACCCACAGCGCGCCTTGGACGCGAAACTCGCCGGAGTGCGTACACGATTCGTCGCCGAAGATGCGGAATACTGTGGTTCTGCCGCCAGCACTCCCCTGGTGGTTCTCCTTCCGTGGACTGCCCCATGGTCCCCCCAAACGCCTCGGTCTATCGCCCGCCGGTGCGGGCGCGCCGCGACCTTGGGGCTGGAGCCTCTGGAGGCCGGGCAAGAAAAGCGGCCACCAGCAGTGATGGCCGCCTCCCAAAACTAAGCTCCTGCTGCCACTTCGTGAAGGCTTGCATCGTGCTCAGCGGGAGGGCGGGCCGACCGTCGCGTCGGGTAGATCTTTGTGGATATCCCCTGCTCCCCGGAGCAGTTCATCCTGCCCCGATAGCAACCGCTCCAACGCAGCGGTGGTGTAATCCAGCGAGGACTCTACCCGCTCCAACCGAGCCGCAAGCTCCTCCGTCTGCGGCAGACTGGCTTCGAGCCTGGTGATGCGCCGTCGGGCTCTCCACCAGGCCACGCCAAACCCGACGGCCGCGAAGGCAAGGCCCTTGGTGGAGGCCAGGAGAACGCCGAACAGCACGCTGGTCGGTTCCATTGATGTTCCCCCTCTAGGCACTGGCTCGACCCTGGACGACGGCTCTTTGGGCCGTCCCAGGGAGAAGAAGATACCCTAGCGCCGTCCACGTCGTACCCTCAGCTCGGTCGGGGAGCTGGAGTCGGGTATCTCACCACCAACCGAGCACGGCTCCCCTCCACCGACTAGAGCATGTTCACGTTGGTCCCACACTCAGTGGGCCAGAGCACCTGACGTGCGAGACTCTGGCTTGTCCTATACTTAGAGGCATGACCACCCCACCGGCGAAACCTGCACCTGTTCCCGCTCCTATCGCACGAGTGCTCGGTCCTTTCGAGCGTTTCGCCGCTCGCGAGTCGTCCGGTGGAATCGTGCTCCTCGCCTGCGCCATCCTGGCGATGGCATGGGCCAACTCGCCATGGGCGCGCTCGTACGAGGCGTTCCAGCACGCCCCGCTCCTGATCGGCATCGGCTCTTGGCGAGCAGAAATGACCAGTCTGCATCTCATCAACGACGGTCTAATGGCCGTGTTCTTCTTCGTCGTGGGCCTGGAGATCAAGCGAGAGACCCTCGTTGGCGAGCTGAATTCCCTCCGCAAAGCTGCCCTGCCGCTCGCCGGGGCGCTGGGCGGGATGCTCGCGCCCGCCCTGCTCTACCTGGCGCTCAACACGGGCGGCCCCGGCGCGCCGGGGTGGGGTGTCCCGATGGCAACCGACATCGCCTTCGCCCTGGGTGTGCTCGCGCTCCTCGGGGAACGCGTGCCGGTTGCCCTCAAGGTCTTCCTGGCGGCTCTGGCGATCGCTGACGATATCGGTGCCATTCTGGTGATCGCGGTCTTCTACTCCCATGGAGTTAATTGGGGAGCACTCGCCATGGCAGCGGGTCTCCTCTTGACCTCCATGGCCGCTAACCGCGCTGGCGTTCGCTCAACGTGGGTCTATGCAATTGTCGGAGTCGCGGTCTGGGCAGCCGTACTAAAATCCGGGGTCCATGCCACCGTCGCCGGGGTGCTTCTGGCGTTCACCATCCCAACGCGCACTCTGGTGAACGAGAGCCAATTCATGAGCAGAGCCCGCCGGGCGCTCGATGAGTTCGACCAAGCGCTCTCCGATGTGCCGGACGGCCTGGCCACGCAGGTGCTCACCAACGAACAGAGCCAGGAAGCTCTGCATCGGTTGGAGAGACTCACCGAAGCAGCGCAGCCACCGCTGCACCGGCTTGAGCACGGCCTGCACGGTGTCGTAGCTTTCGTCGTTATGCCGCTGTTTGCGCTGGCGAACGGGGGCGTACGGCTGGGGGGAGACGAAGCGGCTCTGGTGATGAATCCGGTGACCCTTGGCGTGATGCTCGGGCTCGTCGTTGGCAAGCCGCTCGGCATCACCCTGTTCGCTTGGCTTGCAGTGCGGCTTGGTCTCGCCGCGCGCCCCTCGCGGGCCTCCTGGGCCGGGCTGCACGGGGTGAGTTGGCTCGGCGGCATCGGGTTCACGATGTCGCTATTTATCGCGGGACTCGCGTTCAGGACTCCCAATGCCGAGCCGCTCCTGACAGCAGCAAAACTGGGCATCCTCGGGTCCTCGGCGATCGCCGGGCTGATAGGGTACTTCGTCTTGCGCCGGGCGATCTTGCACTAGCTGGTGCGCCATGTACAGCGGGACGGAGCGGCCGGTTGGCTGGGTTACATCCAAGACCAACACTACCAGCGGGTCCTGGGTGCATTGCGCAAGGATTCTCCTTCGTTTATCTGACAAGGAGTAGCCCAACCGTTAGGCCCTCATGACAGATGATCTCCAGATGGCTGGCGAAGTCACCGTACTCTTGGTCGAGGACCGGACCACGGAGCGGGTGGCGATCCGCCGTATGCTGCAACCGGCCTCGGTGGTCGAGGCCAACGATGGCAAACAAGCCATCCAGCTCGTGGAGCGAGACGAGGCCCATCTGTTCGATGCGGTGCTAACCGACTTGACGATGCCGGGAGTATCGGGCGTCGAGTTGATCGCAGTTCTCGATGAGTGCCGCCCAGAGCTGCCAGTGGTGGCCATGTCCGGGTACCATGAGCTGCCGCCCGAATTGGCCCAGGTGCCGTTCTTGCGGAAGCCGTTCGACCTGCCAGAGCTGGTGCGAACGCTCCAGCCTTTGGTGCTCCGGTCCCTGGAACAGCAACGCCGGGCGCGGCAGGCCCGAGCCGATGCGACCGAATCGTGGACGTTGGCTCAACGGCAGTCGATGGTCGCCAAGAAGCAGCGGGAGACGGCCGCTGA
The DNA here is from genome assembly GCA_036566145.1 of Gemmatimonadales bacterium. GTDB lineage: Bacteria > Gemmatimonadota > Gemmatimonadetes > Gemmatimonadales > GWC2-71-9 > CAVVWJ01. Next base: position 3,070 of record DATCWW010000047.1, on the reverse strand, counting down.
TCCGTTACCTGCTCTGCTTCGCCTTTGGTCGACAATGGACCAGTCGCGCTGACCGAGTCGGCAGCACCCGGGACGGTCACCGGTGGCGCGAACGACGTTCCCCTCCGCGAAGCCAACCTGATGCACCGATTCGATCACTGACGGCGACCCCCGGCGGTCGCGGGATTAAATCGAGGCGCTAGTGGCGCAGTCAGGTAGCGCGCCTGCTTTGGGAGCCTGCGGCTATCGATTAACTTTCACGTTCAGCGCGAAGATACCCGTCGGTCGAGGCATGGGGTGTGAACTTCGCGGCTGAAGTTCGCACCCCTTCTGCATCCAGGCTTGCACACCTTCTTGCACACCGGCGCAGGGCCAGTGGTACAACCCATTCAGCCGCCCCCCGGAGCCTTGATGCCCCGCATCCATGCCTTCCTGGATACGATGAATACTCCTCCAATACCGCCCGTTCCAGGAGATCGACTGGCCTGCCCTCCTTGGAGTTGATGAGGTCGAGTTGGTAATCGCCAAGGTTGTACTCACCGAGCTGGACATCCACAAGAACAGCGACAGCCGTCGCCTTCGGGACGGGGCCCGAAGGCTACGGCGAGTGCTAGAGGACTTCTATGCGGACGAACCCACCGGCGTGCGACCCGGCGTCTGGCTCAGCTTCCGCCTAGCCCATCCGGAACGCATACTGGCCCAGACCAGCCTCAGTGCCGAGCAGAAGGCTGACGTTCTGGTGGCTTCGATGATCGCCTTTCGGGAAGAACATCCGGATCGGGATCTGCTCTTGGTGAGCGACGATGCCGACCCCCGGTTTACAGCCCGCGCCTTCGGCATCGGGGTATCCGAGCCTCCGGAGAGCCTCCGCCTACCAGACACACCCACAGAGCAGGAACGAGAACTGGTCGAGGCGAGGCGAGAAATCGATCGCCTTCGATCGGCCCGCCCCAAGCTCGAAGTCCGCTTCGCTAATGTGCCCAAGGGCGTCCCGCTGGTGGTCGACCTGGAACGTCCAGCCGAGCTAACGGTGGAGGCCGTCAACGCCCTAGTTCATAAGGAGCGCGAAGAACGTACGCTGCTCACCGGGTCGGCCATCTTCATGCATCTCACGGCCGCCCAACTGGCCAAGTACAACAGTGAGCTGGAGAAATACCTGGAGCGCTATCGGCAGTACCTACCCGAGCAGTGGGAGTTCCGGGAGGCAAGGAAGCGTTCTTTCGCTGTGCATCTAGAGGTTTGGAACAGCGGTACTGCCCCGGCGAACGACATCGATGCCCACCTGCATTTCCCCGATGGGTTTTCGATGAAGCAGGCCGACTCGGACCAGGACGGCGAGGAGGAACCCGAGGCACCAGAGGCTCCGTCTGTGCCTATGAGCCCCCTGGAGGAAGTGATGGAGGGCATGCGGAGCATTCAGCACTACGACCTGCGGCCCATCACGGAGTTCCGACCGTACACGCGGGACCTTGTTCGAGGCCTGGACCCACGGCAACTTCGGATCCAACGCTCCGAAAGCTACGACCTCACGGCAACCATCAAGCGGGTTAAGCAGGGAAGGCGGTTTGCCTTCAACCCGCTCCAGCTCCAGTTCGATTCTGACGACAGCGTCGCGAACTTCACGATTCACTATCGACTTCAGCCGATAGAGCTTCCAGTCGCGGTCGAAGATGATCTCCACGTAGTGGTGAGGCGTTAGCCCCTACCCGAGAGCCCGGCTCAGCCAGCACCCTGCGCTACCGTGACCGGGCGCGCGGCTCTTGCCCTCAATTTCGACAGTCAGCATCTTCCCGGCCCCTCAAGGAGGTGCAAATGGAGAAGCGCGTGGAGCCTCTGTCCGTTGATACCACGACCGAGGATTTCATCGAGATTTCGCAGCCGGATGCGCTGGCGGAGGATGCCGAACGAATCGTGTTGCATCCCGCCCAGGTGCCGACGCTGGTGAAATGGCTCGAAGAGGCGAAGGCCGAGCTGGAGGCGAATGCCCAACGGGAGCCAGGCCCTTGGGCGGCTGCCTGAGGGTGCTGGAGGCAACGGAGGCGGATTACCACCTGTTCCCTGGCGGTCGGCTGCGGAAGGCAGTCGCCCACGCGGACGGTGGGCCGTGCAGCCGCATGGTGATCGGGAAATGGTTCCGGTTGGCCGAGAAACTGGCTGGTGTCGCCCACCAGCCCGGACGGGCTGCCTACGGCCTTCGGCGGCAGGCGGTGGACGGGACCCAGGAGCTTCGGGTCTCGGACCGGGCGCAACAAATCGCCGGAGGCTGGAAGGATATCCAGACCCCGAAGACCATCTACGCCGACCAGCAGCCGAAGTGGGCTATGGACGAGGCGTCTGAGGCTTTGCGACGCATCCGCTTGGGCCGCCAGTGAGCCCGATTAGCAGCCGAAACCATAACCCCAACCATAACCCACCACGTTCGGGGGCCAAGGCGGGGTTATGTCGAGTCATGGAAGTTGTTGATTTATACGGACAGGGAGGGATTCGAACCCTCGAAACGCTTTTGACGTTTACACGCTCTCCAGGCGTGCGCCTTCAACCACTCGGCCACCTGTCCCAAGCGTTGCGCGGGCGCAACTTAGCCGCATCCGGAGGGGTCGTCAACGCGAGTGGTCATGGCATTCGGTGCTTGCCGCAATGTCATCCCGAGGCGCTCATGTCATCCCGAGCGAAGCGAGGGATCTGCTCCGGCCATCCCGGAAGCTCGCGCCAGATCCCTCGCTCCGCTCGGGATGACAATGGTGTTCCCCACCCGTCCCCGACAGTACCTTCCTCCCATGACCAACCCCTGGCCGCCGCTTCCGCTCGCCGGGTGGCAGGATACCAAGGACACCCTCCACCTGTGGACCCAGATCGTGGGCAAGGTGCGGCTCGCGCTGGCTCCCATGGTCAACCACTGGTGGCAGGTCCCGCTGTACGTCAACGCCCGTGGGCTCACCACCTCGGCCATGCCGTACCGCGGTGGCGCGGTGGAGCTTCGCTTCGACTTCCTGGCCCACGCGCTCCGGGTGGAGACCAGCGACGGACAGGTGCGGGACGTGTTCCTGCAGCCTCGCTCGGTCGCCAGCTTCTACCACGACCTGATGGCGGC
>DATCWW010000035.1:0-9128 GCA_036566145.1 Gemmatimonadales bacterium | reverse complement strand
CCAAGAAGGTGCTTTCCTAAGTCATTTATTCAATTGGTGTTACGAAGTTGCGATCAGAGAGGCGTTGTCGATCTGCTGCAGCAGCTGCGCCAGGCTCGTCCCATCGAGGATCTTGGCAGTGGCGTCCCGCACCTCTTTCATAACCAGATGGACGCCGCACACCGCCTCGTTCCGGCAGTCGCTACACGGGACGTACGCGGTCTGGCTGGCACAGGGCACCGGCGCCAGCGGTCCGTCGAACATGCGCACGATCTGGCCGAGGTAGATGCCGCCGGGATCGCGGGCGAGGAGATAGCCCCCGCCCTTCCCTTTCCGGCTGCGGAGGATGCCCTGATTCCTGAGCTCGAGCAGGATCAGCTCGAGGAACTTGGGCGGGATCTGTTGGTCGCGGGCCAGGTCGGCGATGCGCACCGGTGTCTCCGGGCCGTGCTCGGCCAGGGCGATCAGGGCCTTGAGCGCGTATTTGGTCTTTCGGGATAGCATGGTTGCGGGCCGCTTCCCCTTTACATGTAACCGTCGCGCCGCAGCACTTCCAGTCCGCCGCCGCCGGCCTTGTCCTGGGCCCGGCCCGAGCGCTCCGCGATGTTGGAGAACTTGCCCGAGCGCAGCTCGACGATGATCTCGTCCACGTTCCGCGCGTCCGACTCGACCGCGTGGGTGCAGGGGTAACAGCCCAAGGAGCGGTAGCGCATCCCGTCGCCCTGGTTGTAATAGAGGGAGACCGTGGGGATGTTCTCCTTCTTGATGTATTCCCAGATGTTGAGCTCGGTCCAGTCCAGCAGCGGATGGATCCGCAGGTGGGTGCCGGGCGCGAACTCGGTCTTGAACTGGTTCCAGAACTCGGGCGGCTGATCGCCCACGTCCCACTCTGACTGCTTGTTCCGGGGCGAGAAGTAGCGCTCCTTGGAGCGGCTGCCTTCCTCGTCAGCCCGGGCGCCCACGATGACCCCGGTGAACGGCTCGGTGTTCCGGTCCACCTCGTACTTCCGGGTGGAGTGGTTGAGCCGGTAACGGGTCCACTCGCCGCTGAGCGTGTGCTTGAGGGCGTCGGTCTTGAGCGCCTTGCAGCACGCGATCCGGTCGATGGTGCCGTCGGGGTAGGTCCGCTTCTCATCCAGCGCCTGGCGGTTCTGGCCGTAGATCATGGTCAGATTCCACTCCAGCGCCAGCCGGTCGCGGTACTCAATCATCTCGGGAATCTTGTACGCGGTGTCGATGTGGATCAGCGGGATCGGCACGTGCCCGAAGAACGCCTTCCGGGCGAGCCAGAGCAGCACGGTGCTGTCCTTCCCGATCGACCACAGCATCCCGAGGTTCTTGAAGTTGGCGTACGCCTCCCGCAGGATGTGTACGCTCCGGTTTTCCAGCTCGTCCAGATGCTCCAGATCGCCTGCCATCAGCGGTCTCCTCCCAATCGGTCCAGAACCCGATCGACGCATTGGTCCACGCTCAGGGCGCGGGTGTCGAGCGTCAGCTCGGGATGGTCGGGCGGCTCGTACGGGTCGTCGATGCCCGTGAAGTTGCGGATTTCCCCGCGCCGGGCGCGAGCGTACAGTCCTTTCACATCCCGCCGCTCGCACTCGTCGAGCGGGGTCGCCACGAAGATCTCGAGAAACCCGGGACAGAGCCGGCGGATGAATTCGCGCGACGCCCGGTACGGCGAGACGAACGAGGCGACGACCGTGACGCCGTGCGCCGCGAGCCGGCTCGCCATGTAGCCGGTCCGGCGCAGGTGCTCCTCCCGCTCTTCCCGGGTGAACCCGGTGGCCGGGAAGACGTCCCGGAGGGCGTCGCCGTCGATGTACTCCACGTCCACGCCCCGGCGCTCGAGCTCCTGGTGCACCCGGGTCGCGATGGTGCTCTTGCCCGACCCGGACAGACCGGTGAACCACAACACCGGGGCCGAAGTCCCGGTTCCCATCCGCGGCATGGAGCGAACCGGCGCGCTCACAGGCCGATGATGAAGCTGGGGTTGCGCAGGTCGGGCTTGTTGTAGGTGAGGGGAGACGGCCGCTCCCCGTCCCGGCCGGACTGACGGTAGACGCAGTCGCCCGCGGCGACGTCCCATTCCATCGTGGGCCCGAGCCGCGGATAGATGTCGGCCTTGCCCTCCGCCACCCAGCAGAACTTGAGCGAGCTCCCCGCCTTGACCCGCCGGCCGACCGGGATGGTCTTGAGATACTCCTCCAGCTCCGGCGAGGGATGGGACAGGCTCTCGACCACCGTGAGCGGCGTCCCCGGGGCCGGCGCGGTGGAGTAGATCCGCTGCGGCGGACCGGACCGCTCCTCCCGCCACGCACCTCCGCCCTTGACCGCCCAGTACAGCAGCTCGAGCGCCGGGGCCAGGACGACGCCCAGCACCGGCTCGCCCTCTTCGATGAGGGCCACGTTGACGGTGAATTCGGCCCGCCGCTTGATGAACTCCTTGGTGCCGTCGAGCGGGTCCACCAGCCAGAACCGGCGCCAGCTCTGGCGGGCATCGTAGCCCTCCGCGGCGCTCTCCTCGGAGACCACCGGGGTCTCCGGATCGAGCTGCCGGAGACCGTCCACCAGGATCTGATGGGCGGCCTCGTCGGCCAGGGTGACGGGACTCTGGTCGGCCTTCTCCCGCACGCCGGCCGCCTCGGTATCACCGTAGTAGGTCATCGTGGCCCGGCCCGCCTCGCGGGCGAGCGCGGCCACGCCGGATTGCAGCGGATGGCTCACCATGGGCGGAAGATGATTCCCTTCTCCTGCAGGTGGGCCTTGAGCCGATCCACCGCCTCCGGGACCGCGCCGCCGGGCAGGTGCAGGTCGACGGACAGGTCGGTAGTGATGCTGTCGCCCGCCCAGATCGTCTCGATCCAGTCGGGTTGGACGGCGGTCTTGATGACCTCGAGATCGTCCTGGGTCAGCTCGGCCGCCGCCACCACCAGGATGATGCCGGCATCCAGCATCAGGTTGGCCACCTCGGCCAGGCGGCGCATGTGCTCGAGCCGGTTCTCCTGCTTCCGCTCGATGTCGGCGTCCACGCCGTAGAGCACGTTCCCGATGCCGAGGAAGTACACCACCTTGCCGTCGTCGAAGAGCCGCCCCTCGAGCGCCTTGGCGACGCCTTTCCGGTCGTGCTCGTGCTCGCCGGTGACCAGGATGAGCGCGGCCTTCTGGTTGTACTTCTCCGCCCGCCGCTCGGCCTGGATGATGCTCGGCTCCCACTTGTAGTTCCGGAGCATGACCCGGTCGCGCACCGAGGCCTGCCGGTCGGACAGCGCCTCCCGCACGATCCCGCCACCCCGGATCTCGTAGTCGTCCACGATGACGAAGCGGCTGGTGGACGCGACGTCCTCCGCCAGGTCGCAGGCGATGGCGCGATCCAGCTTGAGCACGCACTCGGCGACGTCGTGGCGCTGGACCACGGCGGCCTGCTCGGTGGCGCCGAGGGTCGAGGCGTCCATGACGCGGAGGATCTCCTCCAGGCGCATGGTGACCCGCATCGTCCCCAGCTTGAGCAGGTATTCCTTGCGCTTGACCATCGGGTCCTTGCCCAGCCAGAACAGGCTCACCCGGAGCCGGGTGGTCACCTGAGGCCGAGGCTCCCGCTCCAGGGCCGCGAGCTCGCCGCGGGTGATGTAGATCTGCTCCTGAAGCGTGAAGCCGACCTGGGAGCCGGCGAAGGCGCGGCTCTGGGCGGGCCGGTTGAAGGCCTCGATGGTCTTCACCCGGCTCTTCTTGCCCGAGGGATAGAAGACCACGGTGTCGCCCACGGCCACGGCACCGGAGTCGATCGTCCCCGCCACGATGCGCCGATCGTCGCCCTGCTTGGTGAATTTGTAGACGTCCTGGACCGGCATGCGGAAGGAGCGCGCCACCGGCGGAGGCTCGGTGTGGAACGCGTCGAGCGCATCGAGCACGGTCGGCCCGTTGTACCACGAGAGGTTGGCCGAGCGGTCGGCGATGTTGTCCCCGCTCCGGCCGGAGACCGGGATGAACGCGGACGGCTTGATGCCGACCTGGTCGAGGAAGGCGCCGTACTCCCGCACGATCCGGTCGTAGACGGCACGGTCCCACTTCACCAGGTCCATCTTGTTCACCACCACCGCGAGCTGACGCAGGCCCAGCAGCGACACCATGTATCCGTGCCGGCGCGAGTTCTCCTGCACACCCTCGGCCGCGTCGATGACGAGCAGGGCGGCCTCGGCGCGGGACGCGCCGGTGATCATGTTCTTGAGGAACTCGATGTGGCCCGGCGCGTCGAGGATCAGGTAGGGCCGCTGGCGGCTCTTGAAGAAGACCCGGGCCGCGTCGATGGTGATCCCCTGGGCCTGCTCGTCCTTGAGCGCGTCCAGCAGGAAGGCGTACTCGAACGGCTTGGAGTTGAGCTCGCACTGGGCCCGCACCTGCTCCAGCTTGCCCTCGGGGAGCGAGTGGGTGTCGGCGAGCAGCCGGCCGATCACGGTGCTCTTCCCGTGATCCACGTGGCCGACGATCACGATGTTCATCCGCTGCGCGCCCGTGGGGGCGGCGACGGCGGGTTCGATGGGGGCGATGGAAGACGACATGCGCGCGGACCTACCTCCGTGAGCGTCGATGAGCCGGCACGACCGGCCTAGGGTTGCCGCAGTCCGTGCCCGACCGCCCCGGGCGGCGCCGGCCGAAGCCGGCGGGTGTCCGCGGTTCGCGTCGAGATCAGCTGCGCGCCGAGTGCGTGGGGGCTAGCGCCGGAGACCTCTCACTGCTCTTCCGCCGCGTAGTCGTAGGGATAGTAGTAGTAGCCCTCCTTCGCGACTTCGCCGCCCGGGTCGTTCAGGACGGTGCCGACCACCCGCCCGCCCACGTTGGCGAGCTGCTGGTAGGCGCGCTGGGCCGCGTTGCGGTCGGTGGCGCCGGCCCGGACGACCAGCAACACGCCGTCGGTCAGGGACGCGACGATGCCGGCGTCGGCGGTCGCGAGGACCGGCGGCGTGTCCAGGACGATGATGTCGTACTGCTCCTGGAGGTCCTGGAGGAGGACCCGCATCCGGGTGCTGCTCAGCAGGTTGGCCGCGTTCATCGGCAGGGCGCCGCAGGGGAGCACGGACAGCCGGGCCACCGACGTCTCCCGGATCGCGCGGGGCGGCGGGCTCGCCGGATTGGCCGACGCCGTGAGCAGCTCCATGAGGCCGGGCGCGCGCGGCAGCCGGAAGAGCCCATGGACCCGCGGGCGCCGGATGTCGCAGTCGATCAGCAGGACCCTGAGCCCGTCGTAGGCCAGGGTCACCGCCAGGTTGGCCGCGGTGAGCGTCTTCCCTTCGCCGGGGACCGCGCTGGTCACCACCAGGGTCTTGAGCGCCTCGCCGCCGTCGGACCAGGTGAGGCTGGTCCGCAGGTTCCGGAAGGCCTCGATGCCAATGGAGAAGGTCTGGTTGCCCGCCATGGGCGAGCCGACTTCCCCCCCGCCCTTTCCTGCCCCCAGCATCCGGCGGAAGTGGCCCTGCGCGCCGCGCGAGCCGGCGGTGATCCGGGGAATCACCGCGAGTCCGGGCACGTGCAGCACGGCCTCGAGATCCTCCGGCCGCCGGATCGAGGTGTTGAGCGCCTCGAGGATGTAGGCGAGGATGAGGCCGAGAATCAGGCCAAGCACGATGCCAAGCCCGATGCGAAGGGCCGAGCCGCTCACCCCAGGATCGGTGGGCAGCGGTGCCAGGGCCACCACGTCGATGTCGCCGGCCTCGACCGCCTCGGCCATGCGCGCCTTCTGGAAGTCCTTCCGCAGCTCGTCGCCCATGTTGGCCAGGCTGTTGACCCGGCGATCGAGCCGCATCTCTTCCTCGGCCATCGCCGGGAGGATCTGGATCGAGGCCCCGGTGCGGTTCCTGAGGCCGGTGAGGGACCGGATCCGGGCATCGATCGTCTGGATCTGGCTGCCCACCGCCTCGACCAGCTGGCCCTGGTTGGTCTGGGACAGCGCCTTGAGCTGCACCAGGTCGGGGTTGTTCGGCGAGCTCCGCCAGGGCCCGGTGGTCATCGAGTCGAGCCGCTGCTGATACTTGAGCTGGTTGCTGTACAGACCGGCCACCGACGGATTCTCCGCGATGGCGGGCGACGTCGCCAGGGCGCGGAGCGCCTGATCGCGGGTGCCTTGGTCCGAGCTCTTGAGCTGCCCCTGGAGCGCGCCGAAGGTCTCCCGATCGGCCTGGAGCTGCGCCACCTGCGCGTCGAGCTGCAGGATCGCCTGCTGGGTCGCGTTCATCTTGCTCTCGGAGCTGGCCAGCTGCTGCCGGCTCCGGAAGCTGCTGAGATCGGCCTGGGCCCGGGCCAGCATGCTGTCGGTCTGGGCCAGCTGCTCGGCGAGGAACTCGCTGCGTCGGCGGGAGCGCTCGCGGGCCCACTGCACACTGAGCGACTGGAACGCCTGCACGCTGGTGTTCACGATCCGCTGGGCGACCCGCGGGTCTTCCGAGACATAGGTCACGTCGATGACGTCGGTCTCTTCCCGCCGGGTGGCGCCCAGTCCGCCGACCAGCTGATCGATCGCCGATTCGCGGGAGTTGATGCCGAGCGTCGCGGTCTCGACCGTGGGCCGGGCCGTCACGGTGAACTGAACGACCCCGAGATTGATCGGCTGGCCGTAGCGGGCGGTGACCGCCCGGTCGCCGCGCCGCGCGTTGACGTCCTTCTCGCCGAAGGTGAGCACGATGGAGTCGCTCGCGGCGCGCGGGTCCACCTTGACGTGCTCGAGATCGCCCGCCGAGAAATCCTCGGTCTGGCTGTAGAGTTGCAGGCCTAGGCTGTCCACCACGTCCGCGCCGACCGTCCGGCTCCGGATCAGCTGGATGATCGACATCAGCGGGTCCGCGGTGCGGATCAGGCCCGGCGCTTCCTCGTTGTCACCGGTGAGGGTCTGCCGCTCGCCCGCCATCCGCAGCATGGCGGAGGCGGTGTAGTAGGCCGGCATGTCCCAGGCGAGCCAGAGCCCGATCCCCGCGCCGATGGCCGTCATCAGCAGGATGAGCAGGGCCCGCCGGCGTACCACGGTGAGCGCCTGGCGGAACGACATCGTCTCGCCGCTGTCGGCGTACTCCGCCGGGCGCACCGGGACGTGCTGGGGCTCGGTGGTACCGGGCAGCATGCGGTGATGAGGAGGCAAGTGTGGCATGGCGACCTATCTGCTGCCGCGCCCGATACGGTCGATCAGGAGACCGACCGAGGCGATCGATCCGATGACGCCGAGCGTCGGAAGCAGGATATCCTTGGTGAACGACTTCCGCCTATCCACTACGATCATGTCACCGGAGTGCACCGGCACGGTGAAATCGGTGCTGCTGGAGTTCTCGAGGTCGAGCCGAAACACCTGCTGCTGACCCGAAGAGGTAAATCGGATCACGCGCACCCGGTTGCGGGCGCCGTCTTTATTGGCACCTCCGGCACGCGCCAGCGCTTCGCCCACAGTGGTCTCGGGCCGGGTGGCGAAGACCATCGGCCGGGTCACTTCGCCGGAGACGGCGATCCGCACGAGTGGCTCCATCACGAACTGGGGGTTCTCCTCGAACCCGCTCAGGAAGCGCCGGATGTTGGCCTCGGCCGTGGGGAACGGCACCCCGGCGACCCGGACCGAGCGATAGAGCGGATGACTGATCGAGCCATCCGGGGCGATCAGGAAGTCGCCGCTGAACTCGGGCTTCCGCCAGACCTGGATTCGTATGGAATCGCCCGGAGTCAGGACCGCCTGCCCCCCTCGCGGCGCGGCCTCCTGCGCCAGGATCGGTCGGGCGAGCGCCAGCGATGTCAAGAGAATCACCAGTGAGGCCAGGGGGCGCATAGTCCTCGACGGTCGATGAAGGTTGACCAGCCCCTGACCTGGCAGCGGGTAGTCTGGCGGCACCGAGCATGATCCATGCCTCGCAGCCGGGTTAGGGCCCGCCCATCCGAGCCGACCCTCTAACCCAATTTACCACAGTCAGATCCGTAAGGGCACCGGATGGATTTCCCCCCTTGGGACCGCGCAGCGTTCCGTGGGCGCCAAGGGGGAGTCGCATTGCCCGTGGCATGGGATCGACCGCCACCACACAGTTGTGGCATAGGGGAGACACGCCTGGATCACATTGTGCCGTCGTCCCGCCAAGCCAGAAAACTCAGGAGCGAGCGCAGGAGGGGGCATTCCAGCCGGCGAGAGAGTCTCTCACGGCCCGGCGCGCGGCCTGGTATGCCGGGTCGTTGGTGCGGACCGGATCCCAGCGCCAGACCCTGAATCCGCAGCCCGCCCGAGCCAGAATGGGATACCACCGCTCCAGGCTGTCGGGCGGGATCTGGCAGTTGGGCCTGCTTTGGCCCTTGTAGCCGCCCTCCTCCCGGCAATCCCAGGTGCCGTCGCGGTCCTTCGGCCCCCCGTTCAGCTCGTTAGCGCCGAACAGGATCTGGATGCCGTCGCGATGGGCCATCGCGAGCGCGGCGTCGCGCCAGGCGGTTACCGGGCCATAGCTGTACTGGTACTGGTCCACCAGGAAATCACAGACCTGGTAGCTCTGGGACGGCTCGAAGAGCTGGTGCTGATGGACGACCCCGACCGGCATGGTGGGGAAGATGGATTTCACGTAGGCGCACATCGAATCCACCCGGGCCTTGGTCATGGTCCCCTGCGGGCCCCAGGTGTTCCCATCGCCCTGGCCGCGGGCATGCGGCTCGTCCATCACCGAGTTGCCGACGATCGTCCCGTCCTCGACCGCCTCGGCGACGGCGGCCTTGATCCGGTCCCTGTCATAGGTGGCCATGGAGTCGCGCCACCGCTGCATATCGAACTGATGGATCCCGCCGCTCGACGACATGTAGGGGTCGTGCCCGCCGGTCATGTTGAGCAGGAGCCTGACTTTCCTACGCCGGGCCTCCGCGATGCGCTGCACGATGTTGCCGGCCCGCACGCCCTCGTGCAGCAGGTCGAAAGACTCCGTGCCTGACCGGCCGAGAGAGCCCCACACCTGGGAGGCACCGAAGGGAACACCCCTGGCGGCGGACGCCGAGCGCGGACGCGGTGGCGAGGCGGGCGAGGGTGAGCGCGACGGACCGGCGGGTGAAGGTGGACGCGGCGGGCTCACCAGAGTGGTCGGCCCGGGGGGCTCGGCGATGGCGATGTCGGCCGTGTCGGCAGGGGCGCCCGCGAGGCCGGCGATCACCCG
>DATCWW010000029.1:0-3574 GCA_036566145.1 Gemmatimonadales bacterium | reverse complement strand
CGTCGCCTGCGCCTGCGGGTCGGCCTTGAACCGCCGCATGCTCTCGGTCTGTGAAGCCGGATCGTCGCTCTTGGGATCGAGCGGGGGCTGTCCTCCTTTGGGCGACGCCAGCGTCACCTCGAGCCCGGCGTCCTTGAGGATGTAGTAGGGTGCGGCGAACTCCTCCAGCCAGAAACCCGTCTTGTGGCCCGTATCGCCGAGCCGATCGTGCGAGGTGAGAACCATCAGAACCTTGCTCATGTCGAGCCTCCTTGCTGCGCGTGTGCCGAACCACGGACAGGCCGCCGCATGCCGGCGCACCCGCCCAGAGCGGCAACCTAGGGGGCGGTGCACGAAGGGGACAAGGCCGGGGCGGCCCGGACCCTCGACGAAATCGCCGCCGGACCCCTATAGTGTGCTGAACACCAACCCGGCCGGAGGACGCGATGAGCAAGAAGATTCTGATGCTGGTAGGCGACTTCGTGGAGGACTACGAGGTCATGGTTCCCTTCCAGGCTCTCCAGATGGTGGGACATACCGTGCATGCCGTCTGCCCCGGCAAGCGGCAGGGGCAGTCGGTCCGCACCGCGGTCCACGACTTCGAAGGCGACCAGACCTACACCGAGAAGCGCGGGCACAACTTCAGCCTGAACGCCACGTTCGACGAGATTCGCGAGGCGGATTACGACGCGCTGGTCATCCCCGGCGGCCGCGCCCCCGAGTACCTCCGGCTGGACCAGCGGGTGCTGGAGATCGTTCGTCACTTCCATGGGGCGGGAAAGCCGGTTGCCGCCGTCTGCCACGGCGTTCAGATCCTGACCGCGGCCGGCGTGGTGCGCGGCAAGCGAGTGACCGGCTACCCGGCCTGCGGCCCCGAGGTCAAGCAGGCCGGCGGGAGCTGGACCGAGATCGCGATCGACCAGGCGCTCGCCGACGGCAGCCTGGTGACGGCGCCGGCGTGGCCGGCCCACCCGGCCTGGCTGAGCATGTTCCTCGAGGTGCTCGGCACCCGGGTGGAGCACGGGGTGGCCGCGACGGTGTAGACGCCGCCGGGCCTACGCGGGGAAGGCGCTCTTCAGAATGTTGGCCACGTCCGGCCCGGCCACCTTCCCTACGTACTCGGTCACGACCGGAACGAACTGGCTCGGAGCGCCCCCTCGAGCTTGGTGTAGTCGCCGGGCGAGAGCTTGCCCTTCGCTTCCCCGAGCATGGCGCCCAGGCCGCGTTGGCCTGGGCCTCGCTGATCCCGAGCTTGCTGGTCAGCATGTCGGTCAGACCGGCGGGACTCGCCAGGTCCGAGGCGGCGCCGCCCTCCTGGGTGGCCGTGCTGCGGGCGACCAGGTTCAGGCCGTCCGCCACCATGAGCGTGCCGGCTGTCCGTGTCATCGGAAGCCTCCTGCTCTGAAGTGGTTATCGGTTGGCAGGGACCGATACCACCCGTCGCCCAGACCGGCGAAATTAGACCTTGGTGCAACGGCGGTCGGCCGGCTGGCTCTGGCCGGTTGACCCCCGGCCGGGTAACCTTGAGATCATTCAGTCCGGAACGCCTCCCCCACCGCGGACCTGTCGCCTCCGAGGCTGCAGATCCATCCCCTTCTCATGAGGGATGCCATGATGGACAGTGCCTCCTGTCCCACCCATCGTCGGATCCCACGGCTCGCGGTCATTGCCCCTCTGATCGGCCTGGTGGGGCTGGCCGCGGCGCCGGCGCTGCAGGCCCAGTCGAGCGTCGGCAACCTGTACGACAAGTGGCAGGTCGAGCTGTCCGGGGCCATGGTCATCATGGGCTCCACCATTCGGGTGGACGGCGCGAACGGCGAGGGCACCGACGTCGATTCGGACGTGCTGGGCCTGTCCAAAGAGCGGGTCCAGCCTCGCTTCTCCCTGCGTTGGCGCCCTGGACACAAGCACGAGCTCGAGCTCGGCTACCAGTTCGCGCGGCGCGATGCCGAGAAGACGCTCGACCGCGAGGTCGTCTTCAACGATTCCATCTATGACGTCGGCGCGAATATCAAGACCAAATTCCGCACCGACCAGGCCTTCCTCACCTACCGCTACGCCCTCAAGGCCGCGGAGCGCAGTCAGCTGGGTCTGGGCGTCGGGATCGGGCTGCTGCCGTTCAAGTTCGAGATCGATGCCCTCGCCAGCGTCAACAGCAACGAGGTGACCTCGTCCGGCGAGAAGACATTCGTCGGCCCGACCGCCTCGATCGGCGCCTACGGGCGGTGGCTCCTGGGCGAGCGGTGGTACGTCGAAAGCGACCTCCGCGGCATCAAGATCAAGATCGACCGGCTCCATGCCAGCGTCGTCGAGGCCAACCTGGGCGGGCGCTACTTCCTGTCCCCGAGGTTCGCCGGCGACCTGGGCTACGGCATCAGCTCGATCCGGCTCAGCGTGGACCCGAGGGAGAACGGGAAGGGCTTCACCGGGAAGATCAAGTATCCGCTGCAGCACATCCGCCTGGGACTGGTGATTACGCTGTAAGAGGCACTCTACCCCACGGAGGCAGCATGCTCCGTTCCTTCTATATGCTTGCCGGGCTGACCCTTTTAGCCGGCCCCGCGGCCGCCCTTCCGGCCCATCCTCCCCTCCACAAGGTCGCCTCGCTCAAGATCACGGTTCTCTCCACGATGCTGGCCGACCGCGGCATGGGCGAGTGGGGATTCTCCGTGCTGGTGGAGGCCGACGGGCAGCGGATCCTCTTCGACACCGGGATGCACCCCGAGACGGTGCCCGATAACGCCCGCGACCTGGGCATCGATCTCTCCAACGTCACCGACGTGGTGCTGAGCCACCACCACGGCGACCATACCGGCGGCCTGGTCGAGCTCCGGCAGGAGCTGTCGAAGAAGTCCCCCTCGGCGATGTCCCGCATTCACGTGGCGCCGGGCATCTTCCTGAGCCGCCGGCAACCGGGCCGCGACGACGAGGCCAACCCCACCATCGCGGTCAAGTCCGCAATGGAGGCGGCCGGCGCCGTCTTCGTGGTGCACGGGAAGCCCGAGGAGATCTTCCCCGGCGTCTGGCTCACCGGTCCGGTCCCCCGGCCCAATCCGGAGCGCTACTACGGAGCGCCGGAGAGCATCGTGACGGACGGCGGCCTCGTCACCGATTCGATTCCCGAGGACATGGCGCTCCTGATCAACACCGACAAGGGCTTCGTGATCGTGGCGGGCTGCGGTCACGCGGGGACGATCAACACGGTGGAGTACGCCCGGCGGATCCTCGGGGCCGAGCCGGCGTACGCGATCGTGGGCGGGCTGCACCTGTTCGCCGCTCCCGATTCAGCGCTGGCGTGGACGGCGACCCGGCTCCGCGCGGCCCACCTCGGCTACCTGCTCGGCGCGCACTGCACCGGGATCGAGGCGGTGTTCCGGATCCGCGAGCTGGCCGCGCTGGACCGGAAGCGCGCCGTGGTGGCGGCGATCGGCTCCTCGTTCGACGCGAGCAAGGGGATTGATCCGCTCTCGCTGGCGCAATAAGAACCCGCCACCGCCGGCGGTAGGAAGCCGGGGTGACGGGCTCGGGACCGACCCTTAGTCGATATTGTTGCCCAGGAACGTCTTGGCCTTAGTCACTTCGGCGTCCCACTTGG
>DATCWW010000023.1:0-3007 GCA_036566145.1 Gemmatimonadales bacterium | reverse complement strand
AGTTCTCCGCGGTGGCGTCGGCCCTCTGGGACTCGGAGGCGCTGTATCTGGCGGTCGACGTGGTGAAGCCGGAGGTCATCGTGCGTCCCGACGACGCGCCTCCGCTCCGCTTCGACAACGACCCCGACGACATCCACGCCGACGGTGTCCAGCTCTACGTCCGCCCGGCCGAGGAGGCACCGGTCTACGGCTTCCTCGTGGCGCTCGGCGGCGAAGGCCGCCTGCGGGTGAGGAGCGCCGGTTCAACCGCGGGCTCACCGGAGATGATGCGGGGCCGTTGGCAGCCCACCGAGGCGGGGTACCGCATCACCTTGGCGCTCACACTTCCGGGCTGGGAGGCCCGCGGCGGCGACACCGTCGGGTTCGACCTGCTGGTGAACCGGATGGAGCCGGGCAGGGAGCGGCGCTCCGGACAGCTGGTCTGGAGCGGAGGTGGCGGCTGGGTCTACCTGCGCGGCGACCGGCAGGATCCCGCCGCGCTCGGCGTCGTGGAGCTGCGCTGATGGATCGGGTCGCGGGGTTCACCTCCACCGGCAGCAAGCGGCGGGAGGCGCTCTTCGGCGAGGACCCCGGCGACGCCCCTTACCGGATGTCCCGCACGGCCGGCTGCCGGGTCTGGGACGATCGGGGCAGGGAATACCTCGACTACATCATGGCCCTGGGTGCGGTGGCGCTGGGCTACGGGCATCCCGCGGTCGCGGCCGCGGCCCACGCGGCCATCGATGCCGGAGTGGTCGGGCCGCTGGCCCCCGAGCTGGAGGAGACGGTCGCCGCCGAGCTCTGCCGGCTGATGCCCTGGATCGAGCAGATCCGCTTCGTGAAGACCGGCGCCGAAGGGGTGGCCGCGGCAGTGCGCCTGGCGCGGGTGACGACGGGACGGGCGGAGGTTCTCGGATGCGGCTACCATGGCTGGCTCGACTGGTGCCAGACGGGGGCGGGCCGGGGAACACCGGATCCGGTCAGAGCCTTGTACGCCGAGCTTCCCTTCAACGACGCCGAGCGCACCCGGAGCCTGATTCGCCGGCGGGCCGACCGGCTGGCCGCGGTAGTGTTCGAGCCCTTCATCCTCGAGCCGCCCCGGCCCGAATGGATCGCCGTGGTGCAGGAGGAGACCCGCCGGGTCGGCGCGGTCCTGATCGTGGACGAGATCAAGACGGTTTGCCGCCTGGCCATCGGCGGCGGCTGCGAGCGGTTCGGTATCCGCCCCGATCTGGTGGTGCTGGGCAAGGCGATCGCCAACGGGTTCCCGCTGGCAGCCGTGGGTGGTCGGGCCGAGGTGATGGAGGGCGTGCGGCGGACCTGGATCTCCTCCACCCTGGCCACCGAGATGGTGGCCCTGGCTGCCGCTCGCGCGACGCTCGAGGTGATGGTCTCGGCCGATGTCCCGGCCCACCTCGAGCGAGTCGGCGGGCGGCTCCTCACCGGATTGCACGCGCTGGCGGAGCGGTACCCTGGGGTCGTCACGGCGGCACGGGGGATCGGGCCGATGTGCCATCTCGAGTGCCGGACTGAGCCGGTGAGCGGCCGCTTGGCCCGGGACGCGGCACGGCGCGGCCTCCTCTTCAAGCGTAGCGCCTACAACTTCGTCTCACTGGCCCACGACGAAGCGACGGTGGACCGCACGCTGGGGCTGCTGGACGATGTGCTCCAGGCCCTGGCGCCGTAATGCCCGTCCGCCCTTAGATTGCGCCTGGCGGGGCGCGCGTTCGCGTCGCCGCAGGAGACGAGAGGAGACCTCATGTCACCCAGAAAACCCACGATCGACGGCGCAGACGACGTCGATGATGAAGACGGCGTGGCCGAAGACGAGGCCGCCGAAGAGTCCGATCTGACCTTGCACGAGGAGGACGCCGACGAGGTCGGCCTGAACCGCCGACCGCCCGAAGCCGGCGACCCCTACCTGACCGACCACGACGAGGAGGACGAGGCGTAGCGCGGTGCTGATCGACGTTCACGCCCACTTCCTGCACGACCGCACCGCACGCGCCGACTGGCGGGAGCGTAACGCCAGCCGGCTGCGTGCGGGCGAGCGCATCGGCATCACCACTCACGTGGCCTCCATTCTGGGCAGCTGGGGCCACACTTCCCCCACGTATTTCCCTTCACCCGCCGACCTGGGATACGGCAACGACACGATGCTCGCCCTGCAGCGTGAGCATCCCGACCGGATCCGGGGCTACGTCGCGGTCAATCCCAACTACGCCGACCATGCCCTGGCCGAGATCGACCGCTGCCTCGGCGCGGGGATGATCGGCATCAAGCTCGCGGCCAGCCGGCGCGCCGACGACCCGTTGCTCGATCCCATCTGCCGCCGCGCCGCCGCGGCGGGAGCGCCGGTGCTGCACCACATCTGGCAGCATCGCCGGCGGGACTATCCCGGGCAGGAGGCCTCGGACGCGGTGGAGCTGGGTCGCCTCGCGGCGCGACACCCGTCGGTGGTCTTCCTGCTCGCTCACATCGGAGGTGGCGGCGACTGGCTGCACTCGCTGCCCGCCGTGCGCGAGCTCCCCAACGTGATGATCGACCTGTCCGGCAGCGGGGTGGACGGCGGCATGCTGGAGGCCTGCCTGGACGCCGTCGGCGTCGAGCGGCTCCTCTGGGGCGCCGATCTCACCCTCGAGACCGGCTGGGCCAAGCTGCGCTACCTGGAGCATCTCCTGTCGCCGGAGGAGGTGGAGCTGGTCCGCTGGCGTAACGCGGCCGGCATCTTTCCCGCCGGCGCCTTCCCCCCCGACTGATGCGGATCGACGTCAACGCCTTCCTCGGCGCCTATCCCTGGCGACGGGTGCCGGGTACTTCGCCCTCCGCCGTGCTGGCCGCCATGGACCGGGTCGGGATCGACCAGGCATGGGTCACCCACCTGCCCGGGCTCTTCTGGCGCGATCCCGTCGAAGGCAACGGCTGGCTGCTCGAGGCCGCGTCGCGCGAGCCCCGCTTCCGCCCCGTGCCGGCGGTGCATCCCGAGCTGGCCGGCTGGGAATCCGTGCCGGCGGCGGCGCGCGCCGCG
>DATCWW010000573.1:0-4092 GCA_036566145.1 Gemmatimonadales bacterium | reverse complement strand
AGCGGAAACCGGCCGGGCCGCCGGCGGCGCGACCGCGCCGGCCGGCCGCGCCATCGGCCTGAGATGGCCGCACTTCCCGAGACCTGCGACGTTCTCCTGGTCCAGGACAATCCCCTCGAGGTCGAGCTCACCCTCCGCCCGCTGCGCGACGTGGCACCCGAGGCGGTCATCGGCGTGGCGGGCGATGGCGAGGAGGCGCTCGACTACCTGCTGGGCCGGGGGGAATACCGCCAGCGGATCGGGGGCGCCCTACCCCGCCTGGTGCTGCTCGACCTCAAGCTTCCCAAGATGGACGGCATCGAGGTGCTCCGCGCCGTGCGCGCGAGCCACCGCGCGGGAGCGGTACCGATCGTGATGCTGGTCCCGGCCACCGAGCCGCGCGAGCTGGCCCAGTGCTACCAGCTCGGGGCCAACAGCTGCGTCTGGAAGCCGGTGCATTACCCCGAGTTCACGGGTACCTTGCAGGCCATCGGCAGGTACTGGCTCGGCATCAACCAATCCGCGACCGACGCCGAGGCGCCGGCGGTCCACCGGGCACCGGCGCGCTGACCCTTCTGACCCCGAGCACTCCGGTGCGCGCTCTCTGCTCGATCCTGCTCTTCGTCTCCCTGACCGCCACCCGCCTTGCCGGTCAGGCGATCGACATCCCATACCAGCGGCACGTCCTCCCCAACGGCCTCACCCTGCTGATCCACGAGGACCACAAGGCGCCGATCGCGGCGGTGAACGTCTGGTACCACGTGGGCTCCAAGAACGAGCGCCCCGGGCGCAGCGGCTTCGCCCACCTCTTCGAGCACCTGATGTTCTACGGCAGCGAGCATTCGCCGAAGAGCTTCTTCGACGTGATCGAGCCCGCCGGCGCGACCGACCTCAACGGCACGACCAACGAGGACCGGACCAACTACTTCGAGAACGTCCCGGTCAACGCCCTCGACCTCGCGCTCTTTCTCGAGAGCGACCGGATGGGCCACCTGCTCGGCGCCATCACCCAGGAGAAGCTGGACCAGCAGCGGGGTGTGGTCCAGAACGAGAAGCGGCAGGGCGAGAACGATCCCTACGGACTGGTCTGGGACTACCTGACTCCGCGGCTCTACCCGCCCAACCACCCGTACTCCTGGACCGTGATCGGCTCGATGGCCGATCTCGACGCGGCCAAGCTCGACGACGTGAAGGACTGGTTCCGGGCCAACTACGGCGCGGCGAACGCCGTGCTGGCGGTCGCCGGCGACGTGAACCCCGACAGCGTGCTGGCCAAGGTGCAGCGGTACTTCGGCGACATCCCCAGCGGACCCCCGGTGACCCACCAGGAGACCTGGATCGCCAAGCGGACCGGCCACCAGCGCGGGGTGATGGAGGATCGGGTCCCTCAGGCCCGGATCTACCGGGTGTGGAACGTGCCCGAGTGGGGTTCGGCGGACGGCGACTACCTGGCCCTGGCGGGCCAGGTGCTCTCGGCGGGCAAGTCGTCGCGGCTGTTCAAGCGCCTGGTCTACGACGAGCAGATCGCCACCGACGTGTCGGCCTATGCCGACCTGCGCGAGATCGCGGGGCTCTTCGTGGTCCAGGCGAGCGTCCGTCCGGGCGTGGATCCGGCGAAGGTGGAGCGGGCACTGGACCAGGAGCTGGCCCGGCTGCTCGCCTCGGGACCCACCCCGGCGGAGCTGGCCCGGGCGCGGGCGCGGATCCGGGCAGGCTTCATCCGCGGAGTCGAGCGGATCGGAGGCGGCGGCGGAAAGTCCGACGTGCTCGCCCACGGCCAGGTGTTCACCGGACGCCCCGACGCCTACAAGGAGCGGATGCGCCGCTTCGCGAGCGCGACGCCGGCGCAGGTGCGGGCGGCGGCCGCGCGCTGGCTCTCGGATGGGGACTACACCCTCGAGGTGCGGCCCTTCCCCGACTACCGGGCCGCGGCGGCCGGGGCCGACCGGAGCCATCCGCCCGTGCCCGGCCCGCCGCCGGCGACGAAGTTTCCCGAGCTGGAGCGCGCGACGCTCTCCAACGGGCTCAAGGTGGTGCTGGCCGAGCGCCGCTCGATTCCGCAGGTCCGGCTCGACCTCCTGCTCGACGCCGGCTTCGCGGCCGATCAGGGCACCGTGCCCGGCACCGCGAGCATGACGATGGCGATGCTCGACGAAGGCACGCGGACCCGGAGCGCCATCGCGATCAGCGACCGGCTGGCCGGGCTAGGGGCCATTCTCGCCACGGGATCGCGGCTGGATGTCTCCAGCGTTTCGCTCGCCGCGCTGCGGGAGAGCCTGGACTCCGCCCTCGCCGTCTACGCCGACGTGATCCTGCATCCGTCGTTCCCCGCCGCCGACTTCGAGCGGCTACGCCGCCAGCGCCTGGCGCAGATCCAGCAGGAGAAGGCCGATCCGGTCGGCATGGCGCTCCGGGTCTTCCCCGGCCTGCTCTACGGCCCGGGGCACGCGTATTCGCTGCCCTGGACCGGCTCGGGCACGGAGGAGTCCACCGCCAAACTCACCCGCGACGACCTGATCCGCTTCCACCAGACCTGGTTCAGGCCCAACCACGCGACGCTCGTGGTGGTGGGCGCCACCACGATGGCGGAGATCCGGCCCAGGCTGGAGCGCCTGTTCGCGCGGTGGGAGCCGGGTGAGGTCCCCACCAAGAACATCGGTACCGTGGAACAGCAGCCGCGCTCGACCGTGTACCTGCTCGATCGGCCCGACGCGATCCAGAGCCTAATCCTGGTCGGCAACGTGGCGCCGCCCAAGGCCAATCCGGACGAGCCCGCGATCGAGACCATGAACCAGATCCTGGGCGGAACCCCCACCGCCCGGCTCAACCTCAACCTGCGGGAGGACAAGCACTGGTCGTACGGCTCGTTCTCGTTCTTCCGCGACGCCCGCGGCCAGCGCCCGTTCATGGCCTACGCGCCGGTGCAGACCGACAAGACGGTCGAGGCGCTGGCGGAGCTTCGGAAGGAGCTCTCCGGAATGGTCGAAGGGCGGCCACCGACGCCGGAGGAGCTGGCCCGCGCCCAGTCGTCGCTCACCCTGACCCTGCCGGGAAACTGGGAGACGATGGACGCCGTCGCCGGGTCGATCGGCGAGATCGTCACCTTCGGCCTGGACGACCGCTACTTCGACGGCTATGCCGACCGGGTGCGGGCCCAGACGCTCGCGACCGTCAGCGCGGCGGCGCGCGAGACCATCCATCCGGACCGGCTCGTCTGGGTCGTGGTGGGTGATCGCGCCAAGATCGAGCAGGGCGTGCGCAACCTGGGCCTGGGCGAGATCCGCCTCATCGACGCGGACGGCAAGCCGTTGGGTCCGACGTGAGTCGCGGGCGGATCCTGGCCGCGCTGCTCACCATCTCGGCGACCTCGATGCTGCTCGCCCCGAACGACGCCGCGGCCCAGCGGCGGAGCCGCGACGAGGGGCTGTTCGAAGGACCGCTCTCGGTGGGAATCCGGACCGGCCGGGACTGGACCGACAAGGCGTGGACGATCGGCGGGCAGGCGGAGCTGCCGCTCAAAGGCAGTATCAAGCTCCGCCCCAGCGGCGACCTGCTCTTCCCCGAGCACGCCGGGATGGGGTATCAGCTCAACGGGGATGCGGTCATCTACCTGGGACAGGGCGGCGGGCTCTACGGCGGCGGGGGCGCCGCCCTGGTGCATCCCCATGGCGGCGACACCGACACGGGCTATAACCTGCTCTTCGGGCTCAGCACGGCCGAGTCCCAGCAGACCACGAAGGGCTTCATCGAATTTCGGTGGACGTTCATCAACGACGAGACGCCGTTCAAGACGGCGATCGGATTCATGCACCGGCTGTAACCAGGAGTGCGCTCATGCCGACGAGTACTGCGAATGCCGTGTGGGAGGGGGGACTGAAGAAGGGCAATGGCAAGTTCACCGCCCAGTCCGGGGCCTTTCAGGGGAACTACTCCTTCGGCACCCGCTTCGAGGGCGAGAAGGGTACCAACCCGGAGGAGCTGATCGCGGCGGCGCACGCCGCCTGCCTCAGCATGGCGCTGGCGGCCGGGCTGGAGCAGGCGGGCACGCCCCCCACTCGGATCGCGACGACCGCGAAGTGCACGGTGGAGAAGGTGGGTGATGGGTTCAAGATC
>DATCWW010000549.1:0-3614 GCA_036566145.1 Gemmatimonadales bacterium | reverse complement strand
GTGACCCTGAAACAGAGCGGGCTCCGGCTCAACGACCTCACCCTGGCGCTCTCCGGCTCCGCCGCCTCGGTGGGGGACGACCTCGACCTCGACCTGACGTTCGGCGCGCCCAAGACCGACTTCAAGAGCATCCTGTCGCTGGTCCCGGCGGTGTACGCCAAGGACTTCGCGACCGTGAAGACGACCGGATCGCTGGCGCTCTCGGGGAACGTGAAGGGGAAGTACGGGAAGACCGCCTTCCCCGCGTTCAACCTCCGCACCAAGGTGGACAACGCCACCTTCCGTTACCCGGACCTCCCGCTCCCGGCGCGGGACATCTTCCTCGACCTCGGCATCACCAACCCGGGCGGCAGCGCCGACAACACGACGGTCAACCTGCGCCGGCTGCATGTGGTGCTGGGGAAGAATCCGGTGGACGCGACCCTGGTGCTTCGCACCCCGATCAGCGATCCCGACGTGGATGCCCGGATGCAGGGCACCGTGGATCTCGCCGACCTGCGGCGCACCATCAAGCTGGACAACGTGCAGCAGCTCGCCGGCGTGGTCTCGGCCGACGCGGCGGTGCGGACGCGGATGTCGTACGTGGACAAGGGACAGTACGACCGGGTGGCGGCGCGGGGAACGGTGGACATCCGCGATCTCTCGGTCAAATCGAAGGCGCTGCCCCATCCGCTCGGCATCACCCAGGCGTCGCTGGTGCTGGCCCCCGAGCGGGCCCAGCTCAAGTCGTTCAGCGGCACGGTGGGGAGCAGCGACCTCCGCGCCTCCGGGACGCTGGAGAATCTGCTGGGCTACGTCTTCCGCGACGACGACCTCAAGGGCAGCGCGTCGCTCGCCAGCAACAAGTTCGTGCTCGACGAGTGGCGGAGCGGCGAGGGTGAGCTGACCGTGATCCCGGTTCCGCCCAAGGTCGACTTCGCGTTGGACGCGACGGTGAAGCAGCTCCTGTACGACAAGCTGGTGATGAGCGACGCCCGCGGGAAGCTCCGGATCAAGGACCAGCGGATCACCCTGGAGAACTTCTCGCTCAACACCCTGGGCGGGAGCATCGCGCTCACCGGGTACTACGAGACCAAGGACACCACCAAGCCCACCTTCGACATGGGGCTCAAGCTGCAGAAGATCGACATCCCCACGGCCTTCGCCCAGCTCACCACGGTCCAGATGCTGGCGCCGGTGGCGAAGTACGCCAAGGGGAGCTTCTCCACCGACGTCCAGATGAAGGGCGCGCTGGGACAGAACATGATGCCGCTGCTCCAGGGGGTGACCGGCGGAGGGAGCCTGCTGACGTCCAAGGTGCTGATCCAGGACTTCCCGCTGCTGGAGAAGGCGGCCGCGGTCACCAAGCTCAACTTCCTGAACGACCCGACCCTCAACCCGATCAACTCGGGATTCGACATCAAGGGGGGACGGCTCCACGTGAAGCCGTTCTCGGTGGCGCTGGCGGGGACGAAGATGGACGTATCGGGGTCTAACGGACTGGACCAGTCGCTGGACTACGACCTCAAGCTCCAGGTCCCCCAGAGCCTGATCGGCGCCGGCAACGACGCGCTCGCCGGGCTCGCCTCGAAGGCGGGGCTCGATCTCAAGGCGTCGCCGACGGTGGCGCTCGGACTCAAGGTGGGCGGCAGCGTGACCAGCCCCTCGGTCAGCGCGGACATCGGCAGCGCCGCGACCTCGGTGACCACCGCCGCCACCGACGCCGTGAAGGAGGCGGCCACCCAGAAGGTCACCGCCACGGTGGACTCGGCCAAGCTCAAGGCGATCGCCGAGGCGGAAAAGCAGGCGGCCAAGATCCGGGCCGACGCCAAGTCGTTGTCCGCGAAGGTGAAGAAGGAAGGTTACCTGCAGGCCGATTCGATCGCGGCCAAGGGCGGAACCGGGCTCGGCGCGGTGGCCGCGAACGCGGCCGCGAGCCAGCTCCGCAAGGAGACCGACAGCAAATCGGCCCGCATCGTTCGCGAGGCGAACGCGCGGGCCGACAGCTTGATCGCGCAGGCGAAACGGTAGATCTGTCATCCCGACGGCAGACCTGTCATCCCGAGCGCAGCGAGGGATCTACACCGGGCTTCCTGGAACGCCGGCTAGATCCCTCGCTGCGCTCGGGATGACATCCATCACTTTGGGATGACATCCATCACTTTGGGATGACATCCATCACTTGAACAGCTTCAGATACTCCCCGTACCCCTCGGCCTCCAGCTTGTCCACCGGGATGAACCGGAGCGACGCCGAGTTCATGCAGTAGCGCTGCCCGGTCGGCTTGGGGCCGTCATCGAAGAGGTGCCCCAGGTGCGAGTTGGCATGGGCCGAGCGCACCTCGGTCCGCTCCATGAAGAGGCTGCGGTCGGTCTTGGTGGTGACGTTCTTGGGCTCGAGCGGCCGGGTGAAGCTCGGCCAGCCGGTGCCCGAGTCGAACTTGTCCTGCGAGCTGAACAGCGGCTCGCCCGACACCACGTCCACGTAGATTCCCGCCTCGTGGTTGTCCCAGTACTGGTTGTGGAAGGGGCGCTCGGTCGCGTCCTCCTGGGTCACCGCGAACTGCTCGGGCGAGAGCTTCTGCTTGAGCTCCTTCTTGTCAGGCTTGGTGAAGGTCATCGGGTCCCATCCCTTATCGGTGTTGGCCTGCGCCGTCGTCGTCTTGCCCCAGAGCTCGGCGAGCCGCTGGTCCCGCCGGCAGCCGATCCGGTACCGCTCGTAGCGGTCGGGGTACTTCTTGTAGAACTCCTGGTGATACGCTTCGGCCGGCTGGAACGGCGTGACCGGCTCGATCGCGGTCACCACCGGCGTCTTGAACCGGCCCGAGCGGTCGAGCGCCGTCTTGGAGGCTTCGGCCAGCCGCTTCTGCGCGGCGTCACCATAGAAGATGATGGAGCGATACTGCGGGCCCCGGTCGCAGAAGGCCTGGTTGACCGTCAGCGGATCGATGTGGTGCCAGTAGACCTGGAGGAGGCTGTCGTAGCCGATCCGGCGCGGGTCGTACTCCACCTTGACCGTCTCGGCGTAGCCGGTCCCGCCTCCGGAGACCTCCTGGTAGCTCACCTGCTTGGCGGTGGTCCCGCCGGCAAAGCCGACTGTGGTCCGGACCACCCCCGGCACCTCGTCGAACGCCTTCTGCATGGACCAGAAACAGCCGCCGGCGAAGAGCGCCGTGGCGTGCTCCTCCCGAGGCCGGAAGGCCAAGGCCGAGAGCCCGGCCAGGATTGCCAACCCCGTGGCGCGGAGGTACTTACGATGCATATGACCGATCCGTCTTGCTGGAGACACTCTATTAACGCCGGAGGGGTCCCGTCGGATCCCTCCCCGACCCGCCCCACCGTCACTTCTAGATAGGAGGGCCGAGCCGTTCACGCCATGTCGATGTCACGAGTCGGACAGTGGGCCTTGCTGGTGTTCGGCTTGGGTGCTGTTGTCATCCCGAGCGAAGCGAGGGACCTGCTCAGGATGGTTCCGGAGCACCCGCAGCAGGTCCCTCGCTTCGCGCGGGATGACGCGCAGGTCGCCCTCGCCCACGTCACAGTGATCGACGGCACCGGCGCGCCCGCTCGCCCGGGGCGGACGCTGCTCCTCCGGGGCGGGCGGATCGCCGCCGAGTTCGCCTCCGACTCCACCGA
>DATCWW010000543.1:0-5247 GCA_036566145.1 Gemmatimonadales bacterium | reverse complement strand
CAGCCGCTACCGTCGCCGAGCTCGGCGGGGCCATCCAGGCGCTGCCCGACGGCCACATGCTGGTGGCCTTCGGCTCCGGCGCGGCGGTGCAGGAGTACGACCGCGGGGGGCGGGTCGTGTGGCAGATCGAGGGTGACCCGGGGTACGTGTACCGAGCACAGCGGATCCGGTCGCTGTACCACCCGGAAGAAGGGCTGACGCGGTAGCGGCGCGCCGCCGGGACTATCTTCCACGTCGCGATGAGCTTCTGCGTAATCGGCGCCGGCGCCGCAGGCCTTTCGGCGGCACGGCACCTCGCGGCGAGTGGGATCCCGTTCGAGCTGATCGAGCGCGAGCGCGACGTGGGCGGGATCTGGGACGCGTCCCTGCCCCACAGTCCGGTCTACCAGTCAGCCCACCTGATCTCCTCCAAGCCCCTCACCCAGTTCCCCGACTTCCCGATGCCGAAGGAGTACCCCGACTATCCCGACCACGCGCAGGCGCTGGCCTACTTGCGCGCGTACGCCAGGGCGTTCGGGCTGTACGACCACATCCGGTTCGGGCAGACGGTCGAGCGAGCCGAGCGACGTGCCCCCGGCGAGTGGCGGGTCGGGCTGGGCGACGGAACGACGCGGAGGTACGCGGGGGTGATCGTCGCCTCGGGTGTGCACGGGGTCCCGGCAATCCCCACGGTGGCCGGATCCTTCGAGGCCCTGACGATGCATTCCCGCCGGTACAAGTCTCCCGAGATCTTCCGGGGGCGGCGGGTGCTCGTGGTGGGCGCGGGGAACTCGGGCTGCGACATCGCGGTCGAAGCGGGGCGCCACGCCGAGCAGGCGTTCCTGAGCGTACGGCGAGGGTACCACTTCATTCCCAAGTACGCCTTCGGCCGGCCGACCGACCAGGTGGGCGAGGTCGGGCATCGGCTCCGGCTGCCGCTCAGCGTCCGGCGGGGACTGAACGATCTCGTGCTGCGGACGGTGGTCGGCCGGCCGGAGGACTACGGGCTGCCGCGGCCGGACCACCGGCTCCTGGAGAGCCATCCGATCGTGAACTCGGAGATCCTGCCGGCGATCCGGCGTGGTGAGGTGCGGCCCAAGCCGGACCTGGTCGAGCTGCGAGGGCGCGATGCGGTGTTCAAGGACGGTAGCTCGGAGCCGATCGATCTCATCCTATTCGCGACGGGATATCGGGTGACGTTCCCCTTCCTGGACCCGCGCGATCTCAACTCCGCCGACGGCCGGCCAAACTTCTATCTCCACACCTTTCACCCTGCCCTCGACGACCTCTTCATGGTCGGTAACCTGCAGCCGGACAGCGGTGTGTGGCCGCTGATGGATCTGCAGGCGCGGGCGATCGCGGGATACGTCAGGGGCGCCGGGGGGCGCGGGGTGCGGGAGCTTCGGGAGCGGAAAGGAGGGACCTGGCCCGATCTGTCAGGGGGACTTCGGTACGTACCGTCGGAGCGACACCGGTACGAGGTGGAGCACGCCAGCTTCGCCCGCCGGATGCGGTCGGTGATCCGGACGCTCGAGTCCTGACCCTCCCGGCGCGTGTCCAGGTGACGCTGGGGGTTACCGTTTCCTTTCTACCAGAGGGTCCCCCCGTCTCGTCGCCGGGGTGAACCGGCCGTTGGCGTCCCAGCCGCGAAACTCGAAGTGCGCCGGATTGAGTGCCCGCTCCCCCGTGATGAACGGGCCGTCGATCTGGGTCAAGGTATGGGAGACCACGACCTCGGCCAGCGAGGAGGCCGTCTGCCATTGGCCCACGCTGAGGTAGGGATACTTGCCGGCGTGCTCGGGTCGGAGCCGTGCTTCGCGACGTGATTTCATGCGGCCTCCGGCAGTGATGGTGCGGATCCTTGCGCGCCGGCCGTTCCGGGCGGCGAAGTGCGAGACTGCTCGCGAACCGAGGCAGGGGCGACGAAGGGAAGTCTCATGAAATCCGCCTCCGGCGGGACGGACCCCGGATCGCCGCAGATTCTGCGCCAACTGATCGGGACCGATATATTCGCCCCGTGACCCTCCCCGCCACCGACCTCGGCCGCGCTGCCATTACCCGCGTCTCGCGCCGGCTGATTCCGTTCCTGCTCCTCCTGTACATCCTCAATTTCCTCGATCGGGTCAACGTCGGGTTCGCCGCGCTGGAGATGAACCGCGACCTCGACTTCGGGCCCGCGGTTTACGGCCTGGGCGCGGGGATCTTCTTCCTCGGCTACTGCCTGTTCGAGGTCCCCAGCAACCTCGTGCTGTACCGCACCGGGGCACGGCTCTGGATCGCGCGGATCATGGTGACCTGGGGTCTCGCCGCGTCGGCGATGATGCTGGTGCGTACCCCAACGAGCTTCTACGTCCTGCGCTTCCTCCTCGGCGTGGCCGAGGCGGGCTTCTTTCCCGGCATCATCTACTATCTCACCCATTGGTATCCCGCGCGAGAGCGGGCCAGGGCCTACGCCTGGTTCCTCTCGGCGATCCCTGTGTGCGGGGTGATCGGCGGGCCGGTCTCGGGCGCTCTGCTCGGCCTGGACGGCCGGCTCGGGCTGCAGGGGTGGCAATGGCTCTTCCTGCTCGAGGGGATTCCGTCGATCGTCGTGGGCATTGCCGTCCTCCGCCTGCTGCCGAACCGTCCCCGTGAAGCCCGGTGGATCCCGGCGGAGGAGCGGGCCTGGCTGGAAGTTCAGGTGGAAGCCGAGCGCAGCAGCGTTCCCTCGCACGGGGAGAGCCTGCGCCGGACGCTGGGGAATCCACAGGTCTGGTGGCTGAGCCTGAGCTACTTCCTGCTGCTGGTGGCGCTGTACGGCTTCGCCCTCTGGCTGCCGCAATTGGTGAAGGCGAGCGGGAGCTTCGGCAACTTCGAGGTGGGAGTGATCACCGCGATCCCCTACGCGGTCGCCGCGGTGGGGATGCTGCTGGTGGGCCGGAGCTCGGACCAGAGCGGCGAGCGGTACCTCCACCTCGCGCTGCCGGCGCTCGCCGGGGCGCTGGGCTTTCTGCTGGCGACGCGTGCCGGGAGCACGCCGCTTCTGGTCGCCTCGCTGTCCCTCGCTGCGTTCGGCGTGCTCGGCTGGCTGGGGCCGTTCTGGGCGCTGCCGACCGCCTTTCTGCGGGAGCAGGCCGCGGCCGGCGGGATCGCGCTGATCAACTCGATGGGGGCGGTGGGCGGATTCGTGGGGCCGTATATGATCGGAAGAATCAAGGAGCGGACCGGGGAGTTCGGCCCCGGGCTGGTGTTTCTGGCAGCGTGTATGGCGGCCGCGGCAGTGATCGTGTTCGGGCTCCGTGCCGCTCAGGGGCGTCGCCCGTCATCCCGAGCGGGGTGATCCAGCCCGGCTGGGTCCCTCGCTTCGCTCGGGATGACAGGCGCTCGGACTATCCCGCCCGCTCCGGGCGCCAGTGAATCAGTGAAACGTGACACCAACACCAAGCTGGAAGACGTCAGCGCTCCCACCATCGAAGCCGCCCCGGAAATAATTGAACACAGGCGTGATCGACGTATTCCGCGCCATCCGGAAGTCGTAGCCGATCCCCGCCAGCAGCCCGAACCCGTTCTCCGATGCACTCGCGCCGCCGTTGTGGGCCGACAGACGGGAGTAGCCTGCGCCGCCTTTGACGAAGAGGCCGGACTGCACGTCCGGGTACCAGTAGGCCGCGGCCGAGGCGTTGCCCAGATCGACCGTCACGCCATTCTCGCTCTTGCTCCAGCCGTTGAACTCCGCGCCGAGCAGAACGTGGGGGCTGAGGGTTCCACCCAGCTTGAGGTAGCCGCTGTAGCTGCCGGTGCGATCGGCGCCATCGCAGCCGCCGCAGCCCACTCCCATCGATCCCCACCCCATGCCGAAGCCACCCCAGAAGCCCGCTCTTGTCGGCGCCTCCTGGGCAGCGGTGGGACTGACCGCGAGACCGAGGGCGGCCAGCGCGAGCACGCCGGCGATGATCGCCTGTCGAGTACGCATCGTCGTTTCCTTCCGGTTGAGGAGGAGGTCGAGTGCGAGAGCGACAGTCGCGGGGAATGGTCAAGGGGCGGTCAAGCGGGAGAGGCGGGCACTCAGGGTGATCCCGGATCCTCCCCACTCAGCCGCCGGGCCAGGGCGAGGTACCGCGGCTCCTGGCGGAGCGGCGCAAGGCGAGGGTCGATGAGCAGGTAGGCGAGCACGGTCGAGCGCTCCTCGTACGCTCGTTCCAGGGCGCGGAGCGCCTCGTCGCGCCGGCCGAGCCCGGTGTAGACCAGCGCGAACCAGTAGGCGGGCACGTAGCTCCTGGCCGAGGCCGCCTGCAGATCGGCGAGCACCTTCCGGGCATCGGCTGTTCGTCCTGCGATAGCGTAGGCGTGCCCGAGCGAGGCTTTCCGGTTGTTGCTGGCGGCGCTGATCGGCTGCAGCAGGGCGATGGCGTCGCGCGGCCGGCCCTCCTGCTCGGCCACCAGCGCCAGTCCCCAGACGGCGGTCACGTCGGTGGAGTCGTTTCGCAGGACCGCCCGAAGCCGGGTCTCCGCCTCATCGTACCGGCCGGCGAAATAGTAGAGCAGCGCGAGATTGGCCTGGACCGGGAGCGAGAGCGGATCAAGCTCGATCGCTCGCCCGAGCTGGGCGATCGCCTCGTCGAGCCGGCGGCGCGAGGCGAGGAAGCGACTGTAGGAGAAGTAGGCGTCGGCGTAGCTGGGCCGGAGCTCGATGGCGCGGCGGAACTCGCGTTCCGCGCCGCGCCAGTCCCAGTCGTAATAGGCCCGGATGTAAGCGTTGGCCGCGTGGGCCTCGGCCAGCGCCTCGTCCCGCTCCAGCGCCTCGGCGAGGGCGGCGCGGGCGCGAGGCAGGACCTCCGCGGGCGCCACGTCGGTGGCGAAGGGGAGCGTAGTGTAGTAGTTCGCCAGACCGACCAGCGGCGGGGCCCACTGCGGCGCGAGCTGTCCCGCCTGCTCGAAGCTCGCCTTGGCCTGTTCCAGCTCTCCGCGCTCGAGCTCGAACCGCCCCCGCAGGTAGGCATCGTACGCCCGCTGGTCCACCTCTCCCCGGCGGGCCTCGAGCCGACTACGCTCATTCCCCAGCTTCGCGCCGATAGCGCCGGTGATCGCGACGGTGATCTCGCGCTGCAGGTCGGGGAGCTCGCCGAGGCGCCCGGCCCAGCTCCGGTCGAGCAGCGGCGTGCTGTCCGCCGCGCGCACCATCCGCACGCCGATCCGCACGCTGTCGCCGGTCCGACCGATCGAGCCCTCGACCAGTGCGTGGACGCCGAGCTCGCTGGCGCGACCGGCCAGCGGCAGCGCGGCGCCCTG
>DATCWW010000537.1:0-11922 GCA_036566145.1 Gemmatimonadales bacterium | reverse complement strand
AGCACCGCCTGGAGCTCGGGCTTGCTGCCGCATTCGAGGCCCACACCGTGGGTGGCCCCGAACTCCACGATCTCCTGCACCACGTGACGCTGCTGGTTCACCTTCACGGGGTAGACCGTGGTGTAGTTGCCCTCGTAGCCGAACTCCTTGATCGCGGTCGCGAACTCGCCCGAGAGCGCTTCGATCCGGGAGCGGAGGATGTCGGAAAAGCGGAGCAGCAGCGGTAGGCCCACCCCCTGCGCGTGCAGGTCCATCGCGAGGGTGTAAAGATCGAGTCCGCGCTTGCGATTCGCGTCCGGGTGGACCTGGACGTGTCCTTCCGGGTTGATCCGGAAGTAGCCCAGACCCCAGCCGCTCATGTTGTAGAGCTTCTCGGCGTCCTTGATGGTCCAGCTGGGCGGGGCGACTGTCGTGGCGATGGTGAAGCTCCTGACTCGGGGCGAAGGGACAAATTGTAATCGCAAGCCGGGAAAGGGGGTAGCGGGTGCGCTGCAGAATCTGCCCAGTAGTGGGGTCGCCACAGCACCCCGGCCGCAGCGGGGGTGCAAGCACCGGCAGCGGTCGGGCATCCCGCGGGAAGCCAAGGGGTTAGAGGGCCTCGAAACGAGGCCAAAATGGGCACGAAGCTCGCGTTGGTCAGTTGTCGGTTCCTGCACCATCAGAGCACTTCCAGCGCTACCGAGGGGGACGTATGGCAGCACCAAATCTGATCTCAACCCGACGCCTTCCCGGCTCGGTTCGTATGCGGCTTCAGGTGGTCTTCGCGCGGGCCTGGGAGGCCCTGGCCGAGACCTACCAGATCCAGGCGGTGGAGTTCGTCCGCCGGCTCAGGGGCCGGCTCCCGTTCGACGAGGCGCTGGACCGCTATTTCCGGGAGATCGGCGTCCCCGCCGCCATGGTGGACACCGTCCGCGCCCGCGCGCTCATCGCCATGGCCGAGATGCTCGAGGAGGAGGGCGAGCCGGAGCTTCACGACTCGACCGCCTGGGGCACCCTCCGGCCCGACCAGCTGCTGGGCGCGTTCCGCCGGCGGGCCCAGTACGTGGAGAGCACCAACCTGGAGTCCCGGATGGCCGCGTCGCTGGCGCAGGAAGCGGTCGCCGCCACCCACGTGCGCATGGCGCTCGAGACCGCGGAGCTGCTGGTGGCCGAGTTCACCCCGGACGAGGCCATCATGCGCTACATCCGGACGTTCAACCTGCCGGCCCTGGACGCGCAGCTCATCTTCCGCCGCGCGCTGGCGCTCTGGGCCGAGCGCGATCCGCTCGGCCTGGACCGGGTCGAGCCCGTTACCGCGGCTCCGGCCCCCGTCCCTGCCCGGTCGCTCCCGGCCCCGCGCGACCTCGGCCACCGGATCCAGGTGGGCCTCAAGGCCATCAGCTGATCCGTTCACCGCGCCGACCGGTATAAGTTGCGAGGGGCGACCCTTCGCCCCTCGCAACGGAGACGACGCGGATGCGCTGGACCTACACCCTCGGTCGGGTCGGCGAGACCGAGATCAAGCTCCACCTGACATTCTTCCTGCTGCTCGCGTACTGGGCGGCCGGAGGCTACGAGGCGGGCGGAATGGCCGGCGCGATCGGCGCAGTGGCGATGCTGATCGCGCTGTTCGTCTGCGTACTGCTGCACGAGTTCGGCCACATCACCATGGCCCGCCGCTTCGGCGTGCGGACGCCCGACGTGCTCATCCTGCCGATCGGCGGCGTGGCGCGGCTGGAGCGGATCCCCGACGAGCCCAAGCAGGAGCTGCTGATCGCCTTGGCCGGCCCGGCGGTCACGCTCGCCATCGCCGCCGTGCTGTATCTGGTCCTTCGGCTGAGCGGCGGTACCGCGGACATCGACAACCTGAGTCCCGCTACGCCGTTCGTCGCCGCACTGTTCCGGACCAACGTCCTGCTCCTCCTCTTCAACCTGATCCCGGCCTTCCCCATGGACGGCGGACGGGTGCTTCGCGCCCTGCTCGCCACCCGGATGGGGCTGGCTCGCGCCACTCGCACCGCCGCCACGCTCGGTCAGATGCTGGCGGTCGCCGGCGGGCTGGCGGTGCTCCTGTCCAAGAACGGCAACCCGGTCCTGCTGCTGATCGCGCTGTTCGTCTTTCTGGGCGCGGGCAGCGAGGCGGCGGCGGTGGAGACGCGACTGGCGGGCCATGGGCTTCACGTGGCCGACATGATGGTGCGGGAGTTTCACACGATCCCGGTCCATGCCACGCTGGCCCGGGCGGTGGAGCTGCTCCTGGCCGGCGAGCAGCGGGAGTTCCCGGTGGTCGACAACCTGGGGCGGGCCGAGGGACTCCTCACGCGCGACAACCTGGTCCGCGGCCTGAGTCAGCGCGGCGTCGGCGCGACCGTGGCGGAGGCGATGACACCGGACGTCCCCTTCGTTCCACCTACAATGCCGTTCGCCGAGGCGCTCGAGCGGCTCCGGGGCAGCGGGCTCCCCGCCCTGCCGGTGGTGGACGGCGACGGCCGGCTGGTCGGCCTCCTCACCCGCGACAACGTCGCCGACCTGCTGCTGGTGCGCCGGGCCGGCGCCTGATCATCGCGCGCGGCGGTTGTTGCGCCGGTCGATGTCGGGCAGAGCCTGGCGCGGGTCCACCTCCACCCGCACCACCCGGCGCTCGCTCCGGACCCGGTAACCGAAGCGCGGACCCAGATTCCACATCTCGACCGGTAGCCGTACGCGCTCGCTGGTGCCGTCGTCGAAGGTGAGCTCCAGCTCGACCGGAAGCGTCATGCTGCCGCGGTTGGAGAGCCAGACCTTCTGCCGCCCCTCCGAGTCGACGATCGAGTCCGCCGCCTGATCCAGCCGCGCCGTGGTGTAGATCCAGTCCCGCCAGAACCAGTCGAGGTCCATCCCCGACGCGTCGCGCATCAGCCGGAAGAAGTCGGCCGGGGTGGGATGCCGAAACGCCCAGGTCCGCAGATAGTCGCGGAACGCGCGGTCGAATCGCTCGGGCCCGAGTACCTCCTCCCGCAGGGTACGCATCATCAGCGCCGGCTTCTGGTAGCCGGTCCAGAAGAGGTCGTGCTGTTCCACCGGGCGGTTGATCAGCGGCTGCTCGGTGCCTGGGATGGCGTGGTCCGGATACAAATGCAGCGGATGGACCTCGATGCTGTCGCCGTAGGGCGTGCCCTTGAAGTAGGCCGCGGCGTTGGCGAGATCGATGTAGGTGTTGAACCCTTCGTCCATCCAGGGGTACAGCCGCTCGTTCGAGCCGACCACCATGGG
The DNA here is from genome assembly GCA_036566145.1 of Gemmatimonadales bacterium. Lineage (GTDB taxonomy): Bacteria > Gemmatimonadota > Gemmatimonadetes > Gemmatimonadales > GWC2-71-9 > CAVVWJ01. Next base: position 8,691 of record DATCWW010000537.1, on the reverse strand, counting down.
CACCCACTGATGCCCGAGCTCGTGGGCCAGGACCCATTGCCGCTCCTCCCGGCTGGGAGCGCGGGGATCGAAGGTGATCATCGGGTATTCCATCCCTTCGATCGGCCCCTCGATGCTGCTGATGTGCGGATAGGGATAGCGGAGCCAGTGCTCGCTGTAGTGGCGGAGCCCCTCCCGTACCATCCGGTTGGCCTCTTCCCACTCGGGGGCCGACGGGCGGTAGTAGGTGTGGACCAGAATCCCGTCGGACCCGCTCGCGTCCCAGCGGAAATTCGGCGCGGCCGCGAAGGCGAAGTCGCGCACGCTGTCGGCGGTGAAGCGCCAGGTGACCGTTCCGGAGCGGACCGGGCGGGTCTTGGCCGGATCGCCGGCCTCCTGGGCGGTGATGATCGCGACCGGCTCGGCGGAGCCCGCGGCGCGCGCCAGGCGACTCCGCTGGGCGGCGGTGAGGGTGACCTCGGGATTGCGGAGCACGCCCGTCGCCGCCACGACGTAGTCGGCCGGAACGGTGAGCGCCACGTCGAAGCCGCCGTACTCCAGGTAGAACTCGCCCGCGCCGATGTACGGGTCGTGATTCCAGCCGCGGACGTCGTCGTACACCGCGAGCCGGGGGTACCACTGCGCGATCTCGAAGAGCGTGCCGTCTCGCCCCATCCGGCCGGCGCCGTAGTCCGGCACCGTGAAGCGCCACTCGACGGCGAGATCCACCGCGGCGCCGGACGCGAGCGGCCGGGGGAGGTCGATCCGCATGGTGGTGCCGCTCACCAGCGGGGTGACGTTCGCCGTTCCCACCCTCACCGCCCCCAGGCGGAGCCCGCCATCGAACCCCTTGCAGGAGAAGTCGAAGGTCGAGCCCAGGAAGACCAGCGGAGGCTGGTCGAGCTGCTCGGTGATGCCCTGCCGGTCGCAGATGTTCTGCTCCAGGAAGAGCCAGAGGTATCGGAGCGCGTCGGGCGAGCGGTTCAGGTAGTGGATCGTCTCGCTGCCCCGAAGCTCGCCGGCTGCGGGATCCAGGGTGGCCCGGATCCGGTAGTCCACCCGCTGCTGCCAGTATCGTGAGCCGGGCCGGCCCGCCCCGTTCCGGATGAGATTCGGCGCCGGCAGGACGAGTGGCCGGAAGGGCGAGGGCGCGCTGTCCGGGCGCTGCGCGAGGGCGGAGCCGGCGAGGGCCAGCAGCAGGGCGAGCGGCGAGAGCGAACGTGCGAGGAGCACGGCGACTCCGGGGTAGGTGACCGGCTCAAGTTTGCCGCTCGACCGCCGAGGCACAACGGGCCTAGCGATCGGGCGGGCAGGCGTGGCGGCGATAGTCGCTGGGAGAACACTCGAAGGCGGAGCCGTTCCACAGTCCGGCCCGGGACGCCCGGGCCTCCTTTTGCGCCCGCTCCACCCGGCTCGCATACTTCACGTTCGGCGGCACCGTGTAGAGCACCGCCCAGCCGCCGCGCACCAGGGCTTCGTTCACCAGACCGGCATCGCTCCACACCCACGCCAGCACTCGGCCATAGCGATCGGTTGGCGCGGCGTCCTCCTCCAGCCGTGCCGCGGAGCCCTGCGGCAGCAGCCTGCGCAGAGCGTCGCGCGCCGCACGGCCCGGCGCGCCCTGGGCCAGCTCGGGGCTGTCCACCCCGATGAGGCGGACCTTCCGCCCGTCCCGGCAGTAGAAGGTGTCGCCGTCCACGACCCGGGACACCACGCAGGGCGGCGCCGCGGGCGAAACCGCGCGACCGCAGGCGAGCAGGACGAGCAGCAGCAGGAGATCGCGCGGCACGCCGCAATCTAGAGTGAGGCAGCGACGATGGCAGGGAGCAGCGAGGTAATCGAGCGTAGCGTCATGCTGCCTGTCGGCGCGGAGGAGGCGTTCGCCTGGCACGAGCGGCCGGGCGCGTTGGAGCGTCTCCTCCCGCCCTGGGAGCGGGTCGAGGTGCTGGAGCGCTCGGACGGCATCACCGATGGCGCCCGGGTGGTAGTCCGCATCCACCAGGGCCCGATCGCGCTCCGCTGGGTCGCGCGGCACCGCGACTACCAGCCGGGCCGCCGGTTCGTGGACGACCAGGTAGAGGGCCCCTTCGCCCGCTGGGAGCACACCCACGCGTTCGAGCCGCAGGGACCGACCTCCTGCCGGCTCATCGACCGGATCGAGCTCACCCCGCCCGCGGCGGCGGCCGGACGCCTGGCGGTACCGCTCCTCCGTCGGCGGGTCGAGCGGATGCTGGCCTATCGGCATGAGGTCCTGGCCGCCGATCTCGCCGCGCACGCGCGCTACCGGGACCGGCCCCGCCTCGCCATCGCCGTCACCGGGGCCGGTGGGCTGCTGGGGCGGACGCTGGTCCCGTTTCTCACGACCGGGGGCCACCGGGTCGTCACAGTCACCCGCCGCCCTCGCGGCGCCGATCAGATCGGCTGGGATCCGACGGCCGGCCGGCTCGATGCGGGCCGGCTCGAGGGCATCGATGCCGTCGTCCACCTTGCCGGCGAGCCGATCGGGGTTCGCTGGACCGCCGCGCGCAAGCGCAGGATCCGGGAGAGTCGCGTCCGGGGCACCCGGCTCCTGGCGGAGGCGCTCGCCCGCCTGCCCCGGCCTCCGCGGGTGCTGGTGTCGGCGTCGGGCATCGGCGTGTACGGAAACCGGGGCGACGCCACTCTGACCGAGGCCTCTCCCTTGCTCGACGCGCCGCCCGACTTCCTGGTGGAGGTAGGCCGAGAATGGGAGGCCGCGGCGGACGCGGCCCGCACGGCGGGAATCCGGGTAGTGTCCACTCGCTTCGGGATGATCCTCTCGCCCGCAGGCGGCGCGCTCGGGCGGATGCTGCCACCCTTCCGTCTCGGCGTCGGCGGCCCACTCGGCTCAGGGCGTCAGTGGGTGAGCTGGGCGGCCATCGACGACGTCGTCGGGGCCGTGCACCACGCCCTCATGACCGACGGGCTGGCGGGACCGGTCAACGTCTGTTCCCCGGAGCCGGCAACCTCTCGGGCACTGGCCCAGGCCCTGGGCCGGGTGCTGGGGCGGCCAGCGGTGCTCCCGGCTCCTGCGCCGGCGCTCCGTCTCCTCTTCGGCGAGATGGCCGACACTGCCCTCCTCGGAAGCCAGCGGGCTGTGCCGTCGCGCCTCCTGGAGTCAGGGTATCGGTTCCGTTACCCGGCACTGGAGCCGGCGCTACGATTTCTCCTCGGCCGCTGAGCCGCGCTCCGCTTTCCACCGGCCGGCGGTAGCTTAGGAGGATGACGGCTCCCCGCGCGGTGGTGCTCCTGAGCGGCGGCATGGACTCGGCCACCACGGCAGCCATGGCGCGCCGCGACGGCTTCGAGGTCTATGCCCTGAGCGTGCGCTACGGCCAGCGCCACGCGGTGGAGCTCGACGCCGCCCGCCGGGTCGCGGCCGCGCTGGGCGTAGCGCGCCACGTGGTCGTGGACCTGGACCTCCGCGCCTTCGGCGGGTCCGCCCTCACCAGCGACCTCCCGGTGCCCAAGGACACCCCTCCGGAGCGGATCGGCGAGGCCATCCCGTCCACCTACGTGCCGGCCCGGAATACGATCTTCCTCTCCCTCGCGCTCGCCTGGGCCGAGACAATTGGCGCCCGCGACATCTTCCTGGGGGCGAACGCGCTGGACTACAGTGGCTACCCCGATTGCCGGCCCGAGTACATCGCCGCCTACGCCCGGATGGCGAACCTCGCCACCCGGGCGGGCGTCGAGGGGGCAGGGCTTCGGATCCACACGCCGCTGATCGCGCTCAGCAAGGCGGAGATCGTCCGCCGAGGGCTGGACCTGCACGTCGACTTCGGGCTCACCTCCACCTGCTACGATCCTTCGCCCGACGGCGCCGCCTGCGGCCATTGCGAGGCGTGCTTGCTCCGGCTGAAGGGATTTGCGGAGGCGGGAATGCGGGACCCGGGGAGATACGCTGGGGGCGAAGAGGGAAAGGCGAAGGGCGAGGGCGTCATTCCGGGGTAAGAGACCCTTCCCCTTTCCCCTTTCGCCCTTCCCCTCTCAATTCCGACCATGTCCTACGCCGTCCACGAGCTGTTCTACACCCTGCAGGGCGAGGGCGCCAACACCGGCCGGCCCGCCGTCTTTTGCCGGTTCGCGGGGTGCAACCTGTGGACCGGCCGGGAGGAGGATCGGGCCGGCGCCATCTGCCGCTTCTGCGACACCGAGTTCGTCGGCACCGACGGGCCCGGGGGCGGCCGGTTCGCCTCGCCGGAGCGGCTGGCCGACGCCGTGGCCGGGATGTGGCCCGCCGAGGGAGAGGGTCGCCGCTTCGTGGTCTGCACCGGGGGCGAGCCGCTGCTGCAGCTCGACGGCGCGCTGCTGGACGCCCTGCACTACCGCGGTTTCGAGGTCGCGGTGGAGACCAACGGCACGATCGTCCCGCCGGCAGGCATCGACTGGCTCTGCGTGAGCCCCAAGGCCGGGAGTACGCTGGTGGTGGAGCGAGGGGACGAGCTCAAGCTGGTCTATCCCCAGGACGGGGCGCCCCCCGAGCGCTTCGAGGAGCTGGCCTTCACCCACTTCTTTCTCCAGCCGATGGACGGGCCCGCCCGCGAGGCCAATACCTCGGCGGCCCTGCGCTACTGCCTCGACCACCCGCGCTGGCGACTCAGCCTGCAGACGCATAAGCTTCTCGGCATTCCGTGACCATCCCTCTCTGCCGCTGAGTCATGCTGGGGTATTCCGACCGCATCAACCACGCGTTCGCTTTCGCCGCCAAGTACCACGGTGCCGTGGCGCCGCCCGGCGCGGGGATGGACTACGTGGCGCACCCGGCCAACGTGGCCGTCATCCTGGCCCGCTATGGCTGCGAGCAGGCCACCATCGTCGCGGGGATCCTGCACCACGTGCTGGAGGAGACCACGGCGGAGCACCGGGCGGTCCTGGAACAGAAGATCTCCGACAAGTTCGGGCCCGTCGTGCTGGCCATCGCGCGGGACGCGGTGGAGCCCAAGCTCGACCGCCGCGGCGCCGAGCGGTCGTGGCAATCGTGTAAGCAGGAGTATCTCACCCTGCTGGCGATGGCCGAGCCCCGTGCGCTGGACATCATCGTAGCCGACGAGCTGCACGCCTGCGGCTCCACCATCACCGCTCTCCGCCGGCTCGGCCTCGAGTACCTGCGTACGGTTTCCCGTGCCGGTTCCGACCAAACCATCTGGTGGTATCGCTCGATGCTCGAAATCCTCGACTCCCGGTCCGAATGGCCGAGGCGCGAAATGCTGTCCGAGCTCAGGGTCCTGAGCACCGAGCTGGTTCGCAGCCTCCGAAGCAGCGAGGACGAGCTGTGAGGCGGGCGTGGGGGGCGGCGCTGGTTCTGCTCGCGGCCTGCCTGGCGCCGGGCGCCAAGGCGCCCGAGCCGCTCAATCCGGTCCGCTTCCTGCTGATCAACGACGTCTACGTCGCCGACACCCTGACCGACGGCCGGGGCGGGCTCGCGCGGGTCGCCACGGTGCGGACGCGCCTGGCCGACCAGGGGACCATCCTCTTCGTCCTCGCCGGCGACCTGCTGAGTCCCAGCCTGCTCAGCAAGTATTACGGCGGCCGGCAGATGGTCGAGGCGCTCAACGCCGCCAAGCTGGACTACGCCACCTTCGGCAACCACGAGTTCGAGCTCCCCCGCGATACCCTCGTGGCGCGGATCGCGGAGTCGAACTTCCACTGGATCTCCTCCAACTGCACCCAGGCGGACGGCAGCCCCTTTCCCAAGGTCCTGCCCTGGGACACCGTCCGGGTGTCGGGGCACCTGGTCGGGATGTTCGGCCTCACCCTGCGGGGAGACTACCGCAGCTACGTGCGGTGCGCCGATCCCGACAGCGTGGCCCACGCGGTCATCCAGACCCTGGGCGATCTCAAGGCCGACCTGATCGTGGGGCTCACTCATCAGAGCATCGAGGCCGACCGCGGACTGCTCGCCAGCGAGCCGACCCTGGACCTGATCCTCGGCGGCCACGAGCACGAGGCGCACGACTCGGTGGTCACCAACCGCCACGTCATCAAGGCCGACGCCAACTCCCGCACGGCGCAGTTCGCGACCCTGTGGGGCGGCAAGGAGCACTGGCGGGAAGCCGTCGGCCTGGTGCAGATCGACAACCGCCTGCCCGACGACAGCGCCACTGCCGAGGTGGTGCACCGGTGGGAGGACAGCCTGCGCACCCGGCTTGGGCCCGAGCGGGTGGTCGCGACCGCCATCGAGCCGATCGACGCGCGTGACGTGACCAACCGGCGGCGGGAAAGCGCGATCGGCGACCTGGTCACCGACGCGATTCGCGCCGGCACCGGCGCCCCGGTGGCGATCATCAACGCGGGGGCCATGCGGCTGGACGACGTGATCCCGGCGGGGCCGGTCTCCAATTACCAGATGGAGTCGATCTTCCTGTTCGCCGACGAGACCCGGATCGTGACCTTCCCGCTGACCGGCACCCGGCTCCAGGAGGTGCTGGAGCACGGCGTGAGCGACAAGGGGCTGGGCAAGGGCGGGTTCCTGCAGGTCTCAGGGATCACCTTCGGCTTCGATCCCGATCGGCCCAGTGGGAGCCGGATCGCCGGGCCCATCAGCCGGACCGGTGGCGGGGCCATCGCACCGACCGACACCGTCTCGGTGGCCTTTGCGGCGTTCGCGGCCTGCCATGGCGGGGACGGCTACCAGGTCCCCGAGGCCGGCGCCGCCTGCGCCAAGGCCGACTCCGCGCCGCGGGCGGTGGATCTGCTGCTCCGCTACGTGGCCGACTCGCTCAAGGGCCGGCTCGAGCCGATCGCACCAGGCCGAATCCGGGAGTCGGGAAAGACAAATCCCGGCTGAGCGGATGCTCGCCGGGACAGGCGGCCTTTGCAGGATTGATCACCCAGGCTGCGAGGCCGGAACCCCTGGGGCCCCGAAGGGCTATGCTTCATTGGCTCTTGCACGGAAGCTAGTTCGTTCCTAGCCTGGCGCAACCCCATGTTGCACGATCGGTACATCCGGCGCACCCCCATAACTCTCGGCAGGATGCGGTTTCCATCGCCTCCGGGGCTCGGGTATTATAGAGCAATGGCTTCCACCCCCGTTACCGCCCTAGCCAGCATTCCCAGTGCGTTCGCCGCGGCCTGCCGACTTTCCCGTACCGAGGGAGAGCTCTTCGAGCGCTGCCGGGTGGCGCTGGTCCGCCGCTTCCGCAGCGAGCGAATCTGGTTCGGGATGGTCTCGGGCGCCCAGAGCCTGCCCCGCGTGGGCCCGGGCGACGGCTTCGACGGCTCGGTCGAGGTGGCCCGCCTGGGGAGCGGCGAGAGCGAGGTCGTCATCCATGCCGACGCCGAGGTCGCCGGCGAGATGCGGGCCGTCGCCATGCCGCTGGCCCTGGGGCTCAGCGTGGTGCTGGAGCTCCGCAGCATCCTGCTCGAGCGGCAGGCCGCCCTGGACGACGCGGTCTTCCAGCTCCGGGCGCTCCGGCAGGTGGCCCGGCTCCTCTCCTCGGTCCATTCCATCGAGGATACCGAGCAGCTGATCCTCGACTTCATGGCCGAGGTGTTCTTCGCCTGGTGGGCCTGCCTCTACCGGCCCGAAGGCGACTCCTACGCGCCCAAGGTCTTTCGCTCCCTCAACGACCGCCTCCGACCGGCGCCGATCGACCGCGCCGCGCTCGACCGGGCGCTCCCGGCCGGCAGCGCGAGCGTGGGCGCCGACGATGTCGGCGTGGCCTCGCTGGTCGGCCCCGGCGCCGAGCTGGTCGTGCCGCTCGACGCCGGCGCGGAGCGGATGGCGGTGCTGGTGCTGGGCTCCCGGATCAGCGACAAGCTGTACGGGCGGGCGGAGCTGGAGCTGGCGGGCACGCTGTCGTTTGCGGCCGCGATCGCCCTCAAGAACTCGGAGCTGGTAGAGCAGCTCCACAGCGCGGCCACCACCGACGAGCTCACCGGGCTCTACAACCGCCGGGCGCTGGAGGAGCGACTCGGGGCCGAGATCTCCCGCAGCCTCCGCCACCAGCTCCACACCAGCGTGCTCCTGCTCGACCTCGACCGCTTCAAGCTGATCAACGACACCCTCGGGCACGCCGCGGGCGACCGGCTCCTGGTGAACGTGGCCCGCGTTCTCCGGCAGCAGTGCCGCGCGCTCGACGTGGTCGGCCGCCTGGGCGGCGACGAGTTCCTCGTCATCCTGCCGATGACCAAGCCGGCGGAGGCGCAGGTGTTCGTCGGCCGGGTGCAGGCGAGCCTGCGCGCGATGCACGAGAGTAACCCCGAGTTCGGCCCCTGTACCCTGAGCATGGGAATCGCCGAGTCGCCTCGGCACGGCACCACCGTGAGCAGCCTCCTCGCCGCGGCCGACACGGCGCTGTACAACGCCAAGCGCGCCGGCCGGGACACCGTCGAGGTCGCGGACGGCTGACACGATGAGCGACTCGGAGTTCCTCCTGCTCGGTGACGCCGTGTGGCTGGACTTCGTGAACAGCGCCCGCGGCCGGGATCCCTCCCCGCCCGACCTGCTCCCCGACATCGCGGCGTTCGGCCGCTGGGCCCGCCTGCTCCGCCTCGACCCCGGGGAGGACCGGGACTCGCTCGGCATGGTGCACCGCTTCCGGTCGGACCTCACCGAGCTGGCCGAGGCGCTGCACCGCGGCCTGGCGCCGCCCGCGGGGGCGGTCGGCGCCGTGAACCGGGTCCTGTCCCGCAGCATCGGGCGGCACCAGCTCACCCGGGTCAGCGGCACCTGGCAGCTCCGGTTCGCGC
>DATCWW010000529.1:0-4654 GCA_036566145.1 Gemmatimonadales bacterium | reverse complement strand
GGCGGCGGCCATCGTCATGCCGAGGCCGCCGGTGCGCCTGGAGCTCGAGGGCGGGGTCACCGCCTCGCTCTACGACTTCGGGGTGGTGTCGCTGCGCCTGCTGTGCAGCCCGGCGCGCGATCTGTCCTGGGGAGAGTTCGTGGCGCAGGCGGCTCGCCATCAGGCCGCTCCCGAGCTGCGCGCGAGGCTGGACCAGGCGCTCAGCGAGCTGCTCCAGCGCATTCGCCCGGCGGTGAGTCGGCCGGCGGTAGCGACGGTGAGGGAGGAATACTTCATCTTCCGCGCCCGGGGCCTGCGCGAGCCGGAGGGCGAACGGGTCGATCCGGGCGCGGTCTCGTCCGACGCACTCGCCCGCCTGCTGTTCAACGAGCCGAGGACCCTCACCCCCGTCGCGCTGCGCGATCTGCTGCCGCATCGCTTCAGCTACACCATGGATGATTTCGTGGTGCTCAGCTGGGAAGGGGCGCTGGTCGTCGAGCCCGACGCGGACGACGAGGATGTCGAATACGTGCTGGAGTTCGCCAACGCCCAGCTGCTGGAGCTGCGCTTCTTCGACGCCCTGCTGGACGATGAGCTGCCTAGGGTGTACGACCGCATGGCGCTGGCGCGCCGGACGCCGTCGCTGCTCCTGGGCCGGCGATACCGGCCTCTGCTGGCGGATGTGCAGACCTTCGTCGCCGACACGACCGAGATCGTCGAGCGGGTGGAGAACGCCTTCAAGGTGACGGAGGACGTGTATCTGGCGCGGATCTATCTCGCGGCGCTGGAGATCTTCCGCGGCGCCGCGTGGCGCCGGGGCATCGATCGGAAGCTGGCGATTCTGCGGGACACGTACGGCATGCTCAACGCCGAGTCACAGGCGGCGCGGGGCGAGGCGCTGGAGGTGGCCATCGTGCTGCTGATCGTGAGCGAGATCGTCCTGACCCTGTTCCACGCCTAGCTCGCCGATCATTCAGGGCGTCGCCGGCACCAGCGTTTCGGTGAGCCGGTGGGCCACGTCATGCCGCTCCTGCTCGCAGACCTGGGGAGCCTTGTCCGCCATCTGCTCGGGCGCGACCCAGCGGGTGGTGGTGCTGACCTCGCCCGCATCCGCGTCGCCCGACACATCCATCGCGAGGACGACCCGGCACCTGGCCGCGGTGCCCATCTGGGCGTTGCTGCTGGGATAGCGGGTGCCGGTGAGACGTCCGTGGGTGGAGTCCACCACGTCCATGGTGAACGATTCCGTGGTGAGCCCTCGCCGGGCGCGCACGTAGGCGGAGTCGCGCGAGGCCGGCACCGGCGTGGTGGCGGCGATCTCGGGCCCCGCAACCAGACCGGCGCAACCGCCGCCCAGGAGGGCGACCACGAAGGGAAGGGCAAGGGCCGGGCGAGCCTGCACGAGAACCTCCGGATGGGGACGGGACCCTCGGACGGGGCACAAGTAATACCTCTCGTGTCACGATTGCGTCACGTTCAGTCCGGGAGTTCGGCCCGCTGGCACCGGGCGAGCTCGCGGTCGAGGCAGTCGGGGCAGCACCCGTGGCTGACCAGCACGCCGGACGAGCGGAAGAGCAGGTGCCGGCCCCCTGACGCCGGCACCCGCCACTCCCCCATCGCGTCCCGCATCCGGTCGCAATAGGCGCACACCACGATCACCGGCTCCGGCCGCGTCCACGGCGCCGGCACCACCCAGGCGATGCCGCTCATCGCACTCCGGGGCGTGCCCGGTTCTCGGGTGACTCGACCATGGGAGCAATCTGCGGGAGAGCGCGTCGCCGCCGGACGACGGCGGCGTCACGATCGTGCAGCGCTGCGGAGGCCTGCCTTTAGGGACGCGCCGTGACCCGGCCCGGTTCCGGTTCGACAGGGGGATGCCGCGCGGCGCGCAGCAGGCGGGTCGGGTAGATCCGGGCCAGCATCGGCGAGGTCATGAAGGTGGTCGCCAGCGCCATCAGCACCATCATGGCGAAGAGCGCCGGTGAGATGACCCCGATGTCCAGGCCCACGTTGAGGACCACCAGCTCCATCAGGCCCCGGGTGTTCATCAGGGTGCCGATGGCCCAGGAATCACGCCAGGACATTCCCGTGGTCCGGGCCGCCAGCGCGGAGCCGCCCAGCTTGCCCAGCACCGCGACTGCGATGATGAGTCCGCAGTAGAGCCAGAGGTCGCCGCTGATGAGAGCGATACTGGTGCGGAGTCCGGTGAAGGCAAAGAACAGCGGGAGGAAGAGGATCACCATCAGGTCGTGGAAGCGGTCGAGCAGCGGGCGGACGAGCTGCTCGTCGCGCGGCATGACCACGCCGGCCAGGAACGCGCCGAAGACGGCGTGCACCCCCAGCCGCTCGGTAGTCCACGCCGAAGCGAGCACCAGGAAGACCACGATGGCCACGATGTCCTGCGAAAGTCCGCCGCGCCGCTCGAGCGCATGCTCCAGCCGCTTTAGCGCCCAGCGCACCACGGTGAGCATGGCCACGACGTAGACCAGCGTGCCGCCCAGCATCCACGGGAGCGGAATGGCCGACTCGGCGGTGCGCGCCACCACGATCACCCCGGCCAGGATGCACCAGGCGGTCACGTCGTCCACCGCCGCGGCGGCGATCGTCACCGAGCCGAGCCGGGTGCGGAGCATCCCCCGCTCGGTGAGCATCCGGGCCAGCACCGGGAAGGCGGTGACACTCATCGCCGCGCCGAGGAAGAGCGCGAAGGCGGTGAAGCTCACGCCATCGTCGGAGAGCCGGGGATACAGGAACAGGGCGAGCACCGCGCCGAGGAAGAACGGGGCGATGATGCTCGCGTGGCTGGTGACGACGGCGGCTTTGCCCTGGCCCCGCAGCAGCTTGAGGTCGAGCTCCAGGCCGACCAGGAACATGAAGAAGACCAGCCCGATCTGGCTCAGCGCGCTGAGGAAGCCGAGGCTCCCCGGCGGAAACAGGGCGTGGGACAGTCCCGGCGCGGCCCAGCCGAGCAGGGATGGTCCGAGCATGATGCCGGCCAGCATCTCGCCCACGACCCGCGGCTGACCGATCAGCGCGACCGCGCGACCGACGAGCCGAGCCGCCACCAGAATGCCGGCGATCTGGGCCAGCAGGAGCAGGATATCGGGCATCAGATACCCCGGCCGGGAGCGTGGAGCAGCCGCACCGCGTGGAATCCGGTGGTCGTGCAGTCGGCGCAGCGGAGGAAGGCCAGGGTGCCGTCCAGGTGACCGTGATCGGGGGCCCGCCGAGCCTGGCCGACCAGGCGCACGGTATCACCTGCCGGGCAGCCTGCCTGGCGTGGCAGCGCCGGCGGCACGACGCCGGCCAGGGTGAGTGTCGAGCCGTTCACGCTGCCCCGCAGGGTGACGGCGGCGGCCCGTCCCAGGGTGGCCGTCACCTGGCGGCCCGATTGGGTCATCATCAGGCTGGAATCGCCGCTCAGGAGGTACGCCTGGCAAGTGCCGGGTGATTCGAGGTGGGTGACGACATAGCGGCCGTGCACCGCCTGGGGCGCGCGGATCCCCTGGCCCAGCCGCAGAACGCCCAACAGTCCGGCGAGGGGGATTCCAACGAACAGGAGGTAGGCGACCAGGTGACGCACCGGTGGGAAGGTAGGGCGGGCCAAGCCTGAGGCGCTAGTCCGGTCCCCGCTGGATTCCCCAAGCCCGCGCTGCCAACCTTGAAGGGCAAACGGGACCGTATCGTTCCCGACCATCGTGGGGGATTTCCATGTCCGGAAGCTTGCATCAGGCCGGCCGCTCGCTGGCGCGAAGCCCGGGCTACGCGCTCGCCGTCATCCTGACCCTCGCGCTGGGGATCGGCGGCGCCGCGGCGGTCACCAGCGTGCTGCGCTCGGTGCTGCTCCGCCCGCTGCCGTCGGCCCCCGCCGACCGGGTGATGAGCCTCTTCGAGAGCGACTCCCTGGGCAACATCCGGCCGCTCTCGTACCCCACCTTCCAGGACCTCCGGACGGCCGCGCCGCGCACCTTCGAGGCGCTGGCGTTCGCCCGCGGGCTGGGCCTCGTGCTCAAGGGAGGCGCGGGCGCGGAGCGGCTCACGGCCGCCTACGTCACCTCGGATTTCTTCCGAGCCCTGCCGTCCGCTGCCGCGCTCGGCCGCACGCTTCTGCCGGACGACTTCGCTCGCGGCAGCTCGGGCGTGGTGGTGCTCTCGCACCGGCTGTGGCTCCGGCGCTTCGGGGGCGATCCGGGAATCGTGGGGCGCGCACTCCGGTTGGGCGAGGGGACGCCGGTGGTCGTCGGCGTGATGCCGGCGGACTACATCTATCCGCCGTGGGCGGAGCTGTTCGCCCCGATCGGCGCGATCGCCGCCGACCCGGCGCTCGCGCAACGAACGCTGCACGTAGACAGCCGGGTGGTGGGCCGACTCCGGGCGGGCGTGGACAGCGCGCAGGCCGTGCGCGAGCTCACGCCGATCGCGGCACGCCTGGCGGAGGTCTACCCGGCCGAGACGGGCGAGTACCGGAAACTCGGCCTCAGCCCGGCGGTGGACGAAGTGATCAGCGGAATCGGCGCCCAGCTCCGGCTGCTCACATTCGCGGCGGTGCTGGTGCTGCTCATCGCGAGCGTGAACATCGCGAACCTCTCGCTCGCGCGCGCCGCCGTGCGCGGACGCGAGCTGGCGGTGCGGACGGCGCTCGGCGCCGGCCGGAACGCGCTCCTCCGGCTGCTCG
>DATCWW010000526.1:0-5172 GCA_036566145.1 Gemmatimonadales bacterium | reverse complement strand
GAGCCGCTCCCAGGCCACGCTGGCGAACGCCCGGCCGACGGCGCGGGCCAGCTCGGGCGTCAGCTCCCGCCCCACGATGCCGCGGACGTCGTACTGCCGGAAGATCGACTTGGGAACGTTCATGGGCCGGCCAGCGGCATGGCGGTCTGGGTCAGGGTGCGGCCGGTCTCGCCGGCGAGATCGAGCACCGGCTGAGGCCAGAAGCCGAGCACGATCACGGCGACCACGGCCACCGCGACGACGCCGGCCGCCGCGGGCCAGAGCGGGGTGCCGGGCTGGAGCTCGCGGGCGGGCGCCGGCTTCATGTACATGGCCATGATGACCGGCAGGTAGTAGCCCGCCGATATCACGCTGGTGAGCACCAGGATCACCGCGAGCAACGCGTGGTTCTGGGCGACCACGGCGTTGAGAATGTACCACTTGCCGATGAAGCCGACGGTACCCGGGAAGCCCAGCAGCGACAGCATGCAGATGCTGAGCCCGAATGCGACGCCCGGACGGCTCGCGGCCAGGCCGGCGATGTCGTCGTAGGTCACGTCGCGCTCGCCGTTCCGGCCGAGGACCGCCAGGAAGCCGAAGCTCGCGAGGGTGGTGAGCCCGTAGGCCAGGAGGTAGAGCAGCACAGACCCCGCGCCGGTAGGCGTGCCGGGCCAGACCGCGACCAGCAGGTACCCGGCGTGGGCGATCGAGCTGTAGGCCAGCATCCGCTTGAGCGAGCGCTGGGCGAGCGCCACCAGGTTGCCGACCACCATGGACGCGATGGCGAGCCCGGCCACGATCGGCTGCCAGACGTAGGTGGCCGTGGGGAAAGTCTCCATCAGCACCCGGGTCAGCGCCGCGAAGGCCGCGGCCTTGACGCCGGTGGCCATGAACCCGCTCACCGGCGTGGGCGAGCCGTCGTAAACGTCCGGTGCCCACATGTGGAACGGCACGGCGGAGATCTTGAAGCCGAGGCCGATCAGGAGGAGCCCCAGGCCGAGCGCGGGCATGAGGGCGAGGTGCTTGCCCGCCAGCTGGGCCCCGGCCAGCGACAGATTGAAGGTCCCGGTGGCGCCGTACACCAGCGCGATGCCGTAGAGCAGGAACCCCGAGGCGAAGGCGCCGATCAGGAAATACTTGAGCGCCGCCTCCGAGCTGAACGGGTTGACCCGGTTGTAGCCCGCCAGGACGTACACCGCGACCGACATCACCTCGAGGCCGAGGAAGAGCACGATCAGGTCTTCGGCCCCGGCGAGGAACATCATCCCGATGGTGGCGAGGAGCACCAGCGGGTAGTACTCCGGCGCCAGCAGCCGCTCGCGCTCGAGATAGCCGAGCGAGAGCAGGATGGTGCCCGCGGCGGAGAGGAGGGCGATGGTGGAGGCGGCGTAGCGGTAGCCGTCGAGCGCGACCATCTGCGCCAGGCCCTCGGCCGAGGCATGGTTGATCCAGAGCGCGAGCAGGCCCGCGAGGCTCACCACCACCCCGGCGAAGCTCAGCCACCCGGCCAAACGGCTGTCGGCCGCCGTCTCGTGGCGCCAGCTCACCACCAGGAGGACAAGCAGGCACCAGCCGGTGAGCAGCAGCTCCGGAATCAGGGCGAAGGTGAGTCCGCCGGGCGTACTGAGGTCGAGCTGGATCATGGCCGGGCCTCCGCGACCGGTCGCGGCGTCTCGGCTGCCCGGCCCACCAGCTGGAGGTACCGCTGGCTGGCCGGCTCCATCCGGCGCAGTACCGGACCGGGATACAGCCCGAGCCACAGGATGCCGGCGAGCAGCGGGGCCATCACCGCGAGCTCCCGCGGCGTGAGGTCGGTGAGCGACTCGTTCTCGGCATGGTCCAGACGGTTGAAGATGATCCGCTGCAGCGCCCAGAGGAGATAGGCGGCCGCGAAGATCACCCCGGTCGTCGCGATGCCGGTGGCCCAGGGGTAGGTCGAGAAGCTCCCCAGCAGGACCAGGAACTCACCCACGAAGCCGTTGAGCCCCGGCAGTCCGATCGAGGAGAGGGACACGACCGTCAGAATCAGACTGAACACCGGCACCACCCGGGCGATGCCGCCGTAGTCGGCAAGGAGCCGGGTGTGCCGCCGCTCGTACAGCATGCCGATGAGGAGGAACAGCGCCCCGGTGGAGAAGCCGTGGCTGATCATGACCATGAGCGCGCCCTGCACGCTCTGCAGACTCCCGCCCCAGATGCCCAGCATCACGAAGCCGAGGTGGCTCACCGAGGAGTAGGCGACCAGCTTCTTGAAGTCGGGCTGCACCATCGCGACCAGCGCGCCGTAGACGACGCCCACGACGGCGAGGGTCACCATGAGGGCGCTCACCGCGGGGCTGAGCGCCACGTGGGGGAAGAACGGCACCGCGAAACGGAGGAAGCCGTAGGTCCCGATCTTGAGCATGACCCCGGCCAGCAGGACGCTGCCCGCGGTCGGCGCCTCGACGTGCGCGTCGGGGAGCCAGGTGTGGAAGGGGAAGATCGGGACCTTGATCGCGAAGGCGATCGCGAAGGCGGCGAAGAGCCAGGGCGCCACCGGTCCCAGCCCGGCGGAGTTCCGCAGCAGGTGCTCGTAGGCGAAGGAGATCGTGCCGGTGACCGCGGACACCTTCCAGACCAGCACGATGATCGCCACCAGCATGAGCAGCGACCCGGCCATGGTATAGATGAAGAACTTGATGGCGGCGTACAGCCGGTTGGCCCCGCCCCAGACCCCGATGATGAAATACATCGGGATCAGCATCACCTCGAAGAAGATGTAGAAGACGAACAGGTCGAGCGCGAGGAAGACGCCCACCATGCCGGTCAGCAGGGTCAGCATGAGGGCGTAGAACCCGCGCTCCCGCTGGGTGATGTAGCGCCAGCTCGCCAGCACGCTGAGCGGCATGAGCGCCGTCGTGAGCAGCACCATGACCAGCGAAATGCCGTCCAGCCCGACCCGGTAGCTGATCCCCCAGGCGGGAATCCACGGATTGTCGGAGACCAGCTGCAGGCTTCCGGAGCTCGGATCGAGCGCCCACCAGAGACCCACCGAGAGGAGGAACTCCAGCGTGGTGACGACCAGCGCGGTGCGCTTGGCGCTCGCCTCGGCGCCCAGCAGGACCGGCACCACGCCGATCAGCGGCAGGAACACCAGCGCGTGGAGGATCCAGGAGCCGTAGGCGATCGAGTCGAGGAAGGCGTTCATGGGCGGCTCACCGGATCACGGCGCCGAGGACCCAGAGCGCCCCGACGAGGAAGAGGACGACGTAGACGCCCACCTGCCCGGTCTGCAGCCGGCTGCCCAGCCAGCCGAGCCCCTGGGACAGCCGCGCCATCCCGTTCACCGCGGCGCCATCCACCACGCCCTGGTCCACGCCGCGCCAGAGCACGACCCGGGAGAGCCACACGAGGGGGCGCACGACGATCGTGTCGTACAGCTCGTCGATGTAGTACTTCCGGTTGAGCACCAGCGCGAGCCCGCGGTCGGGAGGCGCCGCCCGCGCGGTCGGGATCGGGCGCGCCAGCGTGGCCCGCCACCCCGCCACCAGGCCCACGATGCCGATGAGCACCGCGGCCCCGATCAGGTAGTACTCGGTCGCCCCGTGCGGCGCCTCGAGGCGGGTGAACGCCGCGGCCGGCGCGGTGACCGGCTCGAGCCAGTGCTCCAGCGCCTGATGGCCGCCGAACACCTCGGGCAGGTTCAGGGCGCCGCCGACGGCGCTCAGGACGCCCAGCACCACCAGCGGCCCGGTCATGATCCAGGGGGCCTCGTGGAGGTGGGCGCGCTCCGGCTCACCGGTGCGGTTCTCGCCCAGGAACGTCATCGCCATGAGCCGCGCCATGTAGAAGGCGGTGAGCAGCGCCGCCAGCACGCCCAGCCCGTAGAACAGGTAGTAGACCGGGAGATCGGCCCCGCGGGCGAAGGCCATCGCCAGGATCTCGTCCTTGGAGAAGAAGCCGCTGAACGGCGGGATGCCGGCGATGGCCAGCGTGGCGATGGTCATGAGCCAGAAGGTCCACGGCATGTAGCGCTTGAGCCCGCCCATGTTGCGCATGTCCTGGGCGTCCTCGTGGGCGTGCGTCGCGTGATAGGCGTGGTGCATCGCGTGGATCACGCTGCCCGAGCCGAGGAACAGCAGCGCCTTGAAGAACGCGTGGGTCACCAGGTGGAAGATGCCGGTGACGTACACCCCCGTCCCCACGCCGAGGAACATGTAGCCGAGCTGGGAGATGGTCGAATACGCCAGCACCTTCTTGATGTCGTACTGGCGGAGTCCGATCGTCGCGGCGAAGAGCGCGGTCACGGCACCGATGCCCGCCACGACCGTGCTCGAGACCGGCGCCATGGCGAAGAGCACGTTGGTGCGGGCCACCAGGTACACCCCGGCGGTCACCATCGTGGCCGCGTGGATCAGGGCCGAGACCGGCGTCGGGCCGGCCATGGCATCGGGAAGCCAGGTGTAGAGCGGGATCTGGGCGGACTTGCCGGTGCAGCCCAGGAAGAGGAACAGGGTGATCGCGGTGACGATCGCGCCGCCCGGGACGAGCACGTCGGCGGCGCGGCTGCTGATGGTGGCGAAGTCGAGCGCCCCGAAGGCCCGCCAGACCAGGAACATGGCGATCATGAAGCCGAAGTCGCCGATCCGGTTCATGATGAAGGCCTTCTTGCCGGCGTCGGCATTGGCCTTGTCGCCGAACCAGAAGCCGATCAGCAGGTAGGAGCAGAGACCCACCCCTTCCCAGCCGATGAACATCACCGGCAGGCTCGACCCCAGCACCAGCACCAGCATGAAGACGATGAACAGATTGAGGTACGCGAAGTAGCGGGCGTAGCCCGGGTCCTCCCGCATGTACCCGACGCTGAACAGGTGGATGAGGCTGCCCACGCCGGTCACGACCAGCAGCATCACGGCGGAGAGCTGGTCCACCTGGAACGCCAGGTCGATCTGAAGCGTCCCCACCGGCAACCACGACCAGAGTCGGACGATGGCGGCGTGCTCGGGCGGCCGGGCGACCAGCTCGGCGAAGACGCCGAGGGACACCAGGAAGGCGGCCACCAGCACCCCGGCTCCCACCAGCGAGACGACGCCCTTGGCGTCGGGCCGCCGGAGCGACAAGGCGCCGTTGACCAGGAACCCGGCGAGCGGCAAGGCGACGGCGAGCCAGACCCACGAAGTCACGTGATCAGCCCCGGAGCAGGTTGATGTTCTG
>DATCWW010000514.1:0-5756 GCA_036566145.1 Gemmatimonadales bacterium | reverse complement strand
CCACAGCCGCCCGTAGCCACCCCGGCACCGTCCGCCCCTCCGCCGGTGCGCCCGTCCGCCCCCGCGCCCCCGGCCGATCCCGCGCCGGCGATCCGGGCCGTTTTCGCGCAATACGCCCAGGCGATCGAATCGCGCAGCATCCCGGCGATCCGACGGGTTTATCCCGGCCTCTCGCCGGCGCAGAGCAAGGAGTGGGAGGACTTCTTCGGCGCGGTGAACGAGATCGACGTGGACCTGGCGGTGTCCGACCTCGCGGTGAGCGGCGACAGCGCCGACGCGCGGTTGAGCGGCGTCTATGTGTTCCAGAATCCCGGTACCCGGCACACCCAGCGGGAGCCGGTGAGCTTTCAGGCCCGGCTCCGGCGAATGGGCGGCGAGTGGCGGATCGAGGTGCTGCGGTAGCGCTAGAAGGCGTACTCCGCACCCACCGTCCACAGCACGTCCGACCGCATGCCGCCCCGGTTGAGCGGGAAGATCCCGTTGACCAGCATGGTGGCGGCATGCGGGATGGTGAGCTTGACACCCATGGACGCGCTGACCATGTCGTCGCGCCGGTCGGGGATGGTCGTGGTCTGGACGGTACGGCGGAACGGCGCCTGGAGCACCGCCGGCTGCGGCAATGGGATCTCCTGGCTGCCCACCGGGAACTCGCTGAGCAAGTCGGTCGCGAGGGTGGCCCAGGGCGCCAGCAGCTGGTCGAAGCCGGCGGTGATCAGGAAGACGTCGGGATCGAGATCGCTCCCGCGGTACTGGTAGCCGATGTTGGCGTGGGGGGAGAAGTCGCCCAGCCGGGCGGAGACGATCCCCAGTCCTCTGAGCGCCACCGCACCCGTCCCTCGCAGGTCCTCCTCGCTCCCGGTCGGAAACCGTCCCTCGGCCAGCACCGCGACCGATACCGGGGTGGATTCGCGCAGGTTCATCTTGAGCCGGGCGGAGACGTCGCCCAAGCCCGAGGAGCTGCCTTCGACGAACCGGGTGGCGGTGAGGACCGGGCTCTCCTCGGTGCCGGAGAAGAAGTGCGGTGGCGGCCCGGTCTCGCCGAAGGGGATGATCGTGGCGGTGCTGGTGCCGGTGAGCGAGTTCTTCACCAGCGGCACCACGACGCCGAAGTCGATCCGGTCGCTCACTCCGTAGGTCAGCAGGAACTCGGTGATGTCCACCGACATGTCGAGGTCGAGATTGAAGTCGATGACCTCGTTCTCGAAGACCGGGACCCCGTAGAGCGAGCAGTCGCCGCCGAAGATCGCGTCGCACCCGGGGAAGTCCACGTTCTGGTGGGTGAACACCAGCGGCAGCTGATTGAGCGGCACCCCGCGCAGGGTACTGTAGTTGAGCCCCGTGTACGTGAGGCTCACGAAGAGCCGCCCCTTGCCCAGAGTCTGGGCCCGCTCGCCATAGATGGGGCCGGCGGAGATGGGGGTGCGCACCGGGGTGGCGCCCTCGAAGCGGAAGGTCTCCCCGCCGCTGGAGGAGCTTACCGGAAGGTTGGCGACGCTGCTGCTGATCGAGCCGGTGATGAACGAGATGATGGTGGCGTTCCCCGCGACGGCCGAGGGGATGAAGTGGTCGCCGTGGACCGCGATGCCGGGATTCTCGGACGCGGCCGAGCCGCCCAGGTGGAGCGCCTCGTCGCCTTCGCCGAAGATGAAGAGCTGATTGAGGTCGTCCTCCAGGCTCTGGGCCCGGAGGGGAGCTGCAGTCAGTGCCAGCAGCAGGAGCGGGCCGAGAAGGCTGCGCATCGGCATGCCCCAACATAGGTTGGCCGCTCGCCGGCGCAACTGGCACCGGCAACACCCGCCCGGTGCGGTCCCTCACATCCGATCGGGATTCCCAGGCCCATAGTTGAAGGAGGTTCCCGACCCTTTCGGAGGGGATGATGGCCGTCTTTCGTCTCGCCGCGCTGCTGCTGCTGATCTGCGGATGCTCGCCTCGGGGTGACGCCCAGGCGCCTCCGAAGCAGGAGCTGCCGGCGGTGCTGGCCCGGGCCTCCGAGGCGACACCCGGTCCTGTCGAAGCCGAGATGCGCCACGTGCTGTATCACGTGGACGACCAGGTGGTCCTGCAGATCGACTACCTGCGCGGCGCGCTCCTCCCCACCACCAGGGCGCCGCCCTGGTTCGACGACCCGACCACGTTCCGGATCGCGATCGACACCGGCGAGGTCGAGATCTCGCCGGCGAGCCTGACCGCGCTCCTCAACCGCTACGTCTTCAACTACGACGGTACGCCGCTCAAAGACCTCACGGTGAGCATCGAGGACGGTGAGCTCAAGCAGCACGGCACGCTGCACAAGGGCGTGGACCTGCCGTTCACCATCCGGACGACGCTCGCGGTGACGCCGGACGGGCGACTCCGACTGCACCCGACGTCGGTCAAGGTGCTGGGGATCGGGGTGAAGGGGTTGATGAAGACCTTCGGGATCGAGCTGGAGAACCTGGTGAAGGTGCAGCAGGGGCGAGGGGTCGAGATCGAGGACAGTGATTTCATCCTGGCGCCCTCGGGACTGCTGCCGCCGCCCCGGATCGCGGGCCGGCTCACCGCGGCTCGGCTCCTGCCGGACGCGATCGCCCAGACCTTCGGCGGCTCCACTCGGGAAGGCCACAAGGAAGCGCTGCACCCGTCCGACCCCAAGGCGCGGAATTACATGTTCTACCGGGGACGGGTGCTCCGGTTCGGCAAGCTCACCATGGAAGACGCCGACCTGCAGATCGTGGACGCCGACCCCGACGATCCGTTCGACTTCTCGCTGGCGCACCTCAACCAGCAGCTGGTGGCGGGGAGCAGCCGGAACCAGAAGGACTTCGGGCTGGTGACCACGATGCCCGACTACGGAGACATGCTGAAGAAGGAGCGGGAGGGGCTGGCGCTGGGGAAGAGCGCAGGGGCGCAGGCGCGCAGGGACGCAGCGTCCGGGAGTCGAGCCGGCGAGCGCTAATGCCCGGTGCGCTCGCCGCGCACCAGGTCCACCGCGTGAGCCACGATCGGCTCCAGGACGGCGAGCCCGTCCTTCACTCCGCCGGTGCTGCCGGGCAGATTGACGATCAGCGTGCGGCCACGGACCCCCGCCACGCCCCGTGAGAGCGCCGCGCGAGGGAACCGAGGATACACACTCGTCCGGAGCGCCTCGGCGAGGCCGGGCGCTTCCTTGTCCAGGACGGCCCTGGTCGCCTCGGGCGTGACGTCACGGGGCGTGAGACCGGTGCCCCCGGTGGTGAGAATGAGGTCGGCCTGATCCCCGTCGGCCCATCCGATCAGAATCTTCGCGATTGAGCCGGTCTCGTCGGGCACGAGCGCGCGCTTCGCCAGAGTCCACTTCTTCGCCCCGATCCACGCCACGATCGCCTCGCCCGAGGTGTCGTCACGCTCACCACGGTGCCCGGCATCCGAGATGGTCAGGATCGCGATTCTCATCGAATCACCACCACTCCATCCGCGTCATCCGGGGGGTCGTTTTAGCGGCCCTTCCTGGCGCTTCCCCTGGTCCAGATCGGCATCTTCACCACCTCGGCCGGGATCTTCTCCCCCCGGCAGTCGACCTCGAACTTCGTCCCCGCCTTCGCGACGGCGACGGGGAGGTACGTGGTGCCGATGCCGGCGCCGAGGCTTGGGCTCATGGTGCCGCTGCGGACGATGTCCACTTCCCTCCCCCCGGCGTGCACCGGATATCCGTGCCGCGGGAACCCGCGGCCCTCGAGGCGGAAGCCGACCAGCCGTCGGGTGATGCCGTGCTGCTTCTGGGCGCGAAGCGCGTTGTCGCCGGTGAAGGGCGCGCCCTTGTCCAGCTTTACGATCCAGCCGAGGCCGGCCTCGAGCGGCGTGGTGGTGTCGTCGATCTCGTTGCCGTAGAGCGCGTAGCCCATCTCCAGCCGGAGTGAATCGCGGGCGCCCAGGCCGATCGGCGTGGCGCCGGCCGCCGTGATCGCCTGCCAGAGCGGGACGGTGTCGCGCTCGCGGCAGTAGAGCTCGAAGCCGTCCTCGCCGGTGTAGCCGGTGCGGGAGATGAAGCACTGGGCCCCCGCGATCTTCCCCACCGCGAAGCGGTAGTAGCCGATGTCGTCGAGGGGGGTGTCGGTGAGCGGCTGGAGCAGGGCCTGGGTCCCCGGTCCCTGCACGGCGAGGAGGCCGACCTCGTCGGAGATGTCCTTGAGCCGCACGTTGGCGCCGCCCTTGTGGTCGACGATGTGGTCCCAGGCGCGCGCGATGTTCGAGGCGTTCACCACGATCATCAGCTTGTTGTCGAACCGGTACACCGTGCAGTCGTCCACGAAGGTGCCCTGGTCGGTCAGGATCCCGGAGTACTGCACGTGCCCCGCCTCGAGCGCGCCGACGTCGTTGCAGGTGACCCGGTTGACGAAGGCGTTCCGGTCGGGGCCGGTGATCTCGAACTCGCCCATGTGGGAGACGTCGAAGATCCCCACCCCGGTGCGGACGGCATTGTGCTCGGCCAGAATGCCGGTCGGGTACTGCACCGGCATCTCCCACCCGGCGAACGGGACGAGCTTGGCGCCGAGGGACTTGTGGACGTCGTAGAGCGGGGTGCGGCGGAGCGTGGAGGTGGTCGTCATTACGGACTCCTTTCGCTGGGGAAAGGGGCTTCCCCTTTCTCCGTCATCAGCATCGCCATCAGCGCCTTCTGCACGTGCAGCCGGTTCTCGGCCTGCTGCCACACGCGGGACTGCGGGCCCTCGAACACGTCTTCCGCCACCTCCTCGCCCCGATGGGCGGGCAGGCAGTGGAGGAAGATCGCCCTGGAGTCGGCGGAGGCCATGAGCCCCTGGTCCACGATGTAGCCCTGGAAGGCCCGGACGCGGACCTCCTGCTCCTCTTCCTGCCCCATCGATGCCCAGACGTCGGTGTTGATCACGTGGGCGCCGCGGGCGGCCTCGCGCGGGTCGGCGGTGACGGTGATGCTGGTGAGCTTCTGGTTGCGGGCCAGGATCTCGGGGTTCGGGCGATAGTTCTCGGGACAGGCGAGCCGCAAGGTGAACCCGAGCGAGCCCGCCGCGTTGATCCAGCTGTTGGCCATGTTGTTGCCGTCGCCGATCCAGGCGACGGTCTTTCCCTCCCAGCCGCCCAGCGTCTCCCGCACGGTGAGCAGGTCGGCCAGCACCTGGCAGGGGTGCAGCAGGTCGGTGAGACCGTTGATCACCGGAATGGAGCCGTAGCGCGCGAGCTCCTCGACGTCGGCGTGGTCGTAGGTGCGGATCATGATCCCGTCGAGATAGCGGCTCAGCACCCGCGCGGTGTCGCGGATCGGCTCGCCCCGGCCGAGCTGAATGTCGCGGCTGCTGAGAAAGAGCGCGTGGCCGCCGAGCTGAAACGCGCCGACCTCGAAGCTCACCCGGGTGCGGGTGGAGCTCTTGGCGAAGATCATCCCCAGGGTCTTGCCGGCGAGTGGCCGCTCCCGGTAGTCGCCCGCTTTCATCCGCGCGGCCAGATCGAACAGCTGGTGCAGCTCGGCGCGGCTCAGGTCGGGGATGGCGAGGAAGTGGCGTGGGCTCATGGGTGGTCCGCGGCGGCTGGGGGAGTCGAGTCGGCAGCAACGTAGTCACCCCCCTCCCCCGGCGGTAGCCCGACCGCGCGCGCGATCCGCACGAAGCGGCGGTCGGCCCGAAGCGCCTCGAACCGGGGGTCGAATGCCAGGTCCACCAGCTCGGGCGCGTGCTCGGCCAGCGCCGCATCGAGCCAGGCAAAGGCGCGCCGGCGGTCGCCGAGCGCGGTGGCGACGGTGGCGAGATCGTAGGGCGAGACCCGGC
>DATCWW010000512.1:0-13569 GCA_036566145.1 Gemmatimonadales bacterium | reverse complement strand
CATCTTCCCGCCATGGCACTCACCGGAAGGACCGTCCTCTTCTTCGCCGGCCCGCTCTACGAGGATCTCGAGCTCTGGTACCCCAAGATCCGGCTCGAGGAGGAGGGCGCCCGGACCGTGGTCGCGGGCACCGGAGAGAAGACCTACCAGGGTAAGCGCGGGTATCCACTCACCGTCGATACCAGCGTGGACGAGATCTCGTCCGACCGCTTCGATGGGCTCGTCATCCCGGGCGGCTACGCGCCAGACATCATGCGCCGCTCGCCCAAGCTGCTCCAGCTTACCCGCGAGATCTTCGAGGCGGGGAAGCCGGTAGCGTTCATCTGCCACGCGGGGTGGGTGCCGATCTCGGCCGGTATCGTCCGGGGCAAGCGCGGCACCAGCGTCGGCGCCATCAAGGACGATCTGGTGAACGCCGGCATGCTCTGGGAAGACAGCCCGGTCGTGGTGGACGGAAACCTCATTTCCTCCCGCACCCCTGCCGACTTGCCCCAGTTCATGCGGGCGTTGATCGACGCCTTGGGGCGACAGCCACCTCGAGACTGAAGTCACGACACCTCTGCCCATGTCCCTCGCCGAAAATCAGCGCCGCGTCGACGCCTGGATCAGCCAGTTCGAAGAGGGATACTTCCATCCTCTCACCAACCTCGCCCGTCTGACCGAGGAGGTGGGCGAGCTCGCCCGCGAGATCAACCACCGCTTCGGCCAGAAGACCAAGAAGCGGCACGAGCCCGAGGGGGATGTTGGCATGGAGATGGCCGACATCATCTTCGTGCTGATCTGCATGGCCAACCGGGAAGGCATCGACCTCGACGAGGCGTTCGGGAGGATGATGGCGAAAGTGGAGAACCGGGATCGGGATCGGTGGACGAAGAAGGCGGGGGGCTAACCCGTCCCCTCCTACTCCCACTGCCTGGGCGCGCTCTCCAACTCTGCCAGCAGCGCGCCGTAGCTCTCCCACCGATCCTGCGCGATCGCTCCCTGCTCCACGGCTTCCCGAATCCGGCACCCCGGCTCGGACTGATGACGGCAGTCGCCGTAGCGGCACTCACCCAGGAAGGGCTTGAAGTCGGCGAAGCACTGGTCCAGCGACGCCGGATCGATGTCCCACACCCCCACCTCACTGAACCCCGGCGTGTCCACCAGGTAGCCGCCGCGCTCGAGCGGGAGCATCACCGCCGCAACCGTGGTGTGCCGGCCTCGGCGGACCCGGCCGCTGACCGCGCCGGTGCGAAGCTGAAGCCCGGGCTGCACCGCATTCAGGATACTGGACTTCCCGACTCCCGAGGGGCCGGTCACGATCGACGTCCGCCCGGTGAGGGCGGCCACGAGCTCCGCGAGCCCCGCGCCCGTCACCACGCTGACGGGAAAGACCGGATAGCCGGCTCGCCGGCAGCGCTCGATGATCTCGCTGCCGGCGGCGAGGTCCACCTTGTTCACCACGACGGCCGCGGCGATGTCGTTCGCTTCGGCCACGACCAGGAGGCGATCGATCAGCTGGGGAATCGGCTCGGGATGGGTGGTGGCGGTGACGACGAAGACCTGATCCACGTTGGCGGCGATGGGCCGGGTGCCGCGCCCCTCCGGCACCCGCCGCTCCAGCACCGTGCGGCGGGGCTCGATCCCGACGATGGCGTGGAGGGCGCCGCCCGGCTCCGGCTCCAGCCGGACCACGTCGCCCACCACGACCTTGTGCGCCTCGCGCTTGGCCTTGCCGCTCAGGACCGCGCGAATTTCGCCGGCGGGGGTGGCCACCCGGTAGACCGACCCGTCCCGCTCCAGCACCGTGCCGAGTGGCGCCGTCACCACTCCCCGGGAGCCCGGGCGATCGCCTCGTCGAGCGCCGCCTTCACGTCGTAGAGCGAGAGCGCGCCCAGCCGCTCGCTGGCCTCCGCCGGGCTCCGTCCCCAGGCGAGGACGTCGGTCTCGACGTGGCCGGTCGGCCGGTCGCCGGCAGGGGACCAGCGGATGAACAGGAGCGATGCTCCGAAGAGCCCACGGACGTCGGCCTCGTCCTCGATGTAGATCGCCACCGAGTAGGCCCGGCCGTCGCTGCCGCCGAAAGCGGCGGCGCGCTCGTGCTTGGCCATGTAGCCGCCCAGCGTCAGCTCGCTCGGCGTCCCGGCACCGATTCGCGTACGACGTTCCCCAGGATGAAGGCGATGTTCGCCGGCCGCTCGGCCAGCCGGCGCATGAGGTAAGGATACCACTGGGTGCCGAAGGGGATGTAGACCCGCATCCCGTGCCCCGCGCGGCGGAGCCGTTCCTGCAGGTCGCGGCGGACCCCGTACAGCATCTGAAACTCGAAGCGGTCGGCGGGGATCTTCTGCGCCTCGACGAAGCGGCGGGCCTGCGCGATGATCCGCTCGTCGTGCGTGGCGAGACCCGGATAGTTCCCCGCGGTGAGGAGCCGCTCCATCAGGGTGAGGTAGTTGCGGTCCACGTCGGCCTTGTCGGGGAAGGCGACCTCGTCGCTCTCGAGATAGGCGCCCTTGCAGAGCCGGACCCGCGCGCCAAGCGTGATGAGCGCTTCGATGTCGCCGGCGCTCCGCCGCATCATGCTCTGGATCACCACCCCGCAGTGCTTCCCGAAATCGGGAAAGAGCCGACGGGTGAAGAAGTCCAGCGTGCGCTGGGTGTAGTCCGAGCCTTCCATGTCGAGTCGGACGAACCCGCCGAGCGCCCGGGCCTTCTCCAGGATGCGCACCATGTTGGCCTGACAGAGGTCCTCGGCGATGTCGAGCCCCATCTGGGTGAGCTTCACCGAGACGTTGACCTCGACCCCGGCCGCGGACATATGGTCGAGCATCGTCAGGTATTGGTCGCGCGCCGCCACCGCCTCGGCCTCGGCGGTGACGCTCTCCCCCAGGAGGTCGAGCGAGCTGGTGATCCCTCGTCGGGCCAGCTCCCGGGCGGCCTCGACACCTTCGTCGATCGTCTCACCGGCCACGAACCGGCTGGCGAACTTGCGCGCGACGCCGTTCCGGCGGACGAAGTTGAAGACCCCCCGGCGCTCCGAGAGCCACAGGAGTCCCTGACGCACAAACACGATCGGCCTCGTTGGGTGACGAACCGCGGGGAAAGTAGCCGATGGAGGGCTCGGCGGGGAGGGTGGGCGTCAGCCTGAAAGTTTATGCATGCCAACGAGTAAGCGTCGCTCTTTCTGTGTGATTGGGGACACGGGGGCCGAGGCGGGACGCGGATATGATGATGCCGCTCGTGGGCAGCAATCCCTTGGCCCTCGCTTCTGGGATCGGGTATCCGCCTATGCCTGCCACAAGCCGCCGCAAGCGTACTCGACCCCGCGTCTCCAGGCGCCGGCCCCCCAAACCCGCGGCCGCACCGCCTCCGCCCCAGGAGTCCGCCGCCGAGGCCGGCCTGCGCTACGTCAGCGACACGAGCCCGGGGATCCGCCGCAAGCGCTCCGGTACAGGGTTCACCTACGTCGGCCAGGATGGGAAGCGGATCACCGACCAGAAGACGGTCGAGCGGATCCGGAAGCTCGCGATCCCGCCGGCCTACACCGACGTGTGGATCTGCCCCTCGCCCAACGGGCATCTCCAGGCCACCGGCCGTGACGCGCGGGGGCGGAAGCAATACCGCTATCACCCCAGGTGGCGCGAGGTGCGGGACGAAACCAAGTTCGGCCGCATGGTGGCCTTCAGCGAGGTGTTGCCCAGGCTCCGCGCGCGGGTCGAGGCCGATCTGGGTCGCCCAGGGCTCCCTCGGGAGAAAGTGCTGGCCACGGTGGTCCGGCTGCTCGAGTGCACCAACATCCGGGTGGGCAACGACGAGTATGCCCGCGCCAACGGCTCCTACGGCCTCACCACGCTGAAGGACAAGCACGTCGAGGTCTCGGGTGGAAGCCTCCGGTTCAGCTTCACGGGCAAGAGCGGGAAGACTCACCAGGTGGAGCTCTCCGATCGGCGGCTGGCGCGGATCGTCCAGCGCTGCCGCGACGTGCCCGGCGAAGAGCTGTTCCAGTATCTCGACGACGACGGCGCCCGCCAGACCATCGGCTCGGGCGACGTCAACGACTATCTCCGGGAGATCAGCGGCCAGGAGTTCACCGCCAAGGACTTCCGCACCTGGGCGGGGACGATGCTGGCCGTGCGGGCGCTGCGGGATCTGGGGCCCATGGATACCGAGCGCGAGGCCAAGTCCGCGATCGTCCGGGCGGTGGACCAGGTCGCCGAGCAGCTCAACAACACCCGCGCGGTATGCCGGAAGTACTACATCCATCCCACCGTCCTCGAGACCTACCTCGCCGGCACGATGGTGAGCGGCCTGGGCAACGGAACCCGCCTGGCCGCCGCGGCCGCAACCGGCTCGGCGCTGAATGCCGAGGAGAAGGCGCTGGTCCGGCTGCTCAACGGCACGAACTAGCCATCGACGGTTCGAAACAGCTCAGTCGGTCGGGATCGCGCGGTGTCGTGCCTCGACCAGGCCGAAAACCCCGAACGCCACCAGTCCCAGCGCGACCAGGCCGAGCAGCCAACCCGAGGCGTAGTGCCGCCCCAGTGCACGCAGCACCTCTCTGACCCCGCCGGCGCGCGACGGGTCGTAGGCCCTGGCCGCCTGGACCACCAGCGCTCCGCTCACCCCCAGCACCACGGCCCGCGCGGCGAGCCCGAAGCGGCCAAGCCGAATCGCCCAGTGGCCGTCGTCGCCCAGGGTATCGAGCCGCCAGTCGCGCCGAACGTCGCCCAGAAGGCTGCGGTACATCTGGATCGCCGCGACGACCAACAGGATGAGTCCGACCAGACCCACGAGCTGCACGCCGAACGGAACCCGGAGGCCCTCGGCCACCAATCGCTCGTTGGCGTTGTCGACGGCCATCGGACCACTCAGCACTCCCGGTAGCCCGAGCGCCAGGCGCCCACCTTCGATGGACAAGGCGAGCTGAGCCAGGGCGGTCACCAGCTGGCCGAACCGGTTCACCAGCCCGATGAACGAGGTTCCGTTGCCATAAGGATCGAGGAACACCTGGACCAGAAGCCAGATGGTATAGGCAACGAGGCCGAGTGACAGGGCGGCGAGAAGCACCCGGCCCAGCGGCTGGTGCAGCACGAAATGGAAAACGCCGCTGGTATCGGTGATGGCGCCGCCCAGACGGAGCGCGGCGGCCGTAGCCAGGAGGCCGATAACTACGTAGACCACCGCCCTGGCAACGAGCCCCACACGGGCGATGCGGTCCAGGCTCCGGGGTGGCAGGGCCATGCCCGGATAATGGCCCCGGAAAGACGGCGCCGCCGTGCGGCGGCGCACGGCGGCGACAGGTTGATCGCGACTAGGGTCGGGTGGTCATGTAGGGGTATCCACCCCCGCCGCCACCACCACCGCCTCCGCCACCACCCCCACCACCCGCGGTCCCGCCATCCCCGGAACCCGTCGTGACCGTGATGGTGCCCTTCATGATCGTGGGATGGACCCGGCAATGGTACGCAAAGGCGCCCGCGGACGCGAACGTGTGCTGGAAGGTGCCCGACGACTTGATGTCCGAGTCGACGGTCGGGTCGGCGTCGAAGGTCACGCTGTGATCCTGGCCATTCGAGTCCCAGGCCCAGGTCACCGTACCGCCAGCCGCGACCGAGAACGTCGCGGGGTTGTACAGATCGTTCTGCACCAGTACGTCGCCGGCTGGCGGCGGGTTGTTGGACGTGCCGCCGTCACCTGAGCTGTCGCTGCCACAGCCCGACGCCAGCAGCACCGATGCCGCGCAGAGCGCCGGCATCAGCCATTGTGTTCGCATCCACACCTCCGGTTGGGCCCGGCGGAAGCCGGACGACTACCCGGATCTTAGGGGTGCGCTCCCGGACAATCTTGGACAGGCGTAGGCGGTTTGGACGGGGTGAGCGCTAGGCGAGGCGCATGCGCTGGAGAAAACCCGAGAACCGAGGATCGCTCCGGAGCGGGTCGAAGTCGGGCTCGACCTTGAGATACGCCAGCCAGCCGCGGCGGTCCTGATAAGCTCGCTCCAGCCATTCGAAGGCGGGATCGATCTCGTGAAGCTCGATGTGCACCATCGCGAAGGCGGCCGGATTCACGTAGCGGTCCCGGGTCCAACTGTGCAGCTGATCGAGCACCGCCCGCGCCGTCGCGGTGTCGCCCCGCCGCGCGGCCACCCGGCCGAGGCCGGCGGTGGAGAGCGCCGGGCTGTCGGAGGTGGCGATCGCCTCGCGGAACGCCGCCTCGGCCGGGTCGAGCAGCTCCATGGAGAGGTACGCCAGGCCGAGCAGCCGGTGGTTCTCCTCGGCGGTGGGGTTCATCTCCACGGCACGGCGCAGGTGCTCGAGCGCGAGCACCGGCCGCCGGGCGTAATACTCCAGCCACCCCATGCCGCGGCGGATCGAGACCGACGCGGGGTCCAGCTCCAGCGCCATCCGCCCCTCGGCCAGCGCCTCGTCGGTCCGCCCCATGGCGAGCAGGAACCAGGAGTACCACTGGCGCGCCACGCTGTACCGGGGGTTGAGCTCGATCGCCCGGCGGAACTGCTGGCCGGCCGCCGGCCAGTCCCAGTCGTAGACGAAGGTCACCCACCCCAGCGAGGTATGGGCCTCCGCGAGGCTTTCGTCCAGCTCCAACGCCTTGAGCGCCATTGCCTTGGCGCGCTCCATCCCTTCCTTGACCGGCGCCCCGCGATAGTCCAGGTGCAGGGCGTAGGAGTCGCTCAGTCCGGTGTAGGCCAGGGCGTGACCCGGGTCCTGCGCGATCGCCTGCTCGAAGTACTTGATCCCCTCGGTGAGCGCCGCCTGGGTCCGGCGGTTCCACCAGTAACGACCCTTCAGGTACAGGTGGTAGGCCGCCGGGTTGGAGGTGTACCGCGCCGGCGGCGCGTCGCCGAGGTCGCGCAGCAGGGTGGTGCGTAGGGTGCTCACGATGGTGCGGGCGATGTCGTCCTGGATCTCGAACGCATCCGCGAGTGTCCGATCGTAGCGCTCGGACCAGAGCGTCCTTCCGTCGTCCACGCCGGCGAGCTGGACGGCGACCCGGAGGCGCGTGCCGCTCCGCCGGACGGTGCCCTCGAGGATCGCGCTCACGTTGAGCCGGGCCCCCAGGGTGCGGACATCCTCCCGCACGCCCTTCAGCGCGAAGACCGACGTGCGGGAGGCGACGTTCAGCCCTTCCACCTTGCCAAGGGCGTGGATCAGCTCGTCGGTGATGCCGTCGCTCAGGTACTCGAGCTCGGGATCGTTCGCGGCGTTCACGAAGGGGAGCACCGCGATGCTGCGCGCGGCGGAGATCAGGGGTACCGACTGTTCCGGAGCCGGGGCACTCAGCGCCTCCGCGAAGTCGCCCATGGAGTCGAACCGGGCCTTGGGCTCCTTCGCCAGCGCGCGAATCAGCGCTCGCTCCACGGCGCCGGGCACGTTGGGGCGACGGGTTCCGACCGGCACCGGCGTCTCCACCGCATGTCGCGCCATGGTGGCGCGCGCGCCGCTGCCGGCGAACGGCGGCTCGCCGACCAGCATCTCATAGAGCACGCAGGCCAGCGAGTACTGATCGCTCCGCCCGTCGAGTCCCCGCTCCGCCGTGGCCTGCTCGGGGCTCATGTAGGCCGGCGTGCCGACGGCGAACCCATGATCGGTGACGTAGACGTTGTCGCCGCCCGCGGCGGTGATCGCGGTGGCGACCCCGAAGTCGGCCACCACCGGCTCACCCTCCTGCAGCAGGATGTTCTCCGGCTTGATGTCGCGGTGGATCACCCCGTGGCGATGGGCATAGGCCAGCGCGCCGGCCACGGCGCGGGTGATCCGAAGCGCCTCCTCCACCGGCAGCGGCCCCTCGGCGAGCCGGGCCCGGAGCGACTCACACCCGGCGTACGGCATCACGAAGAAGAGATGGCCGTCGCTCTCGCCCGAGTCGTGCAGCGGGAGAATCTGGGGATGGGACAGCCGCGCCGCGATGCGGATCTCCCGGAGAAACCGCCCCGGCTCATAGCCCCCGCCCGGTTTCGGACGGAGTACCTTGAGCGCCACCTTGCGGCCGTACTTGAGGTCCTCGGCGAGATACACGCAGGCCGCGCCGCCGCGGCCGATCTCCTCCTCCAGCCGGTAACGGCCGGCCAGAGTCGCGGGGGTGGGGTGGAGAAGGTCGGGGAAGTCGGCCACGATGGGAAAATAGCAGCGCTACGGGGGTCGCCGGGGTCGGGCCCGCTCGGGCCATCGCTCACGGTGGGGTCGCACGAGGGTGCTATCGTGGGCTGTGTCGGGAAGGTCGGAACGTCGTTGCCACCATACGGATGGAGGGCCCATGGCCACCAAGAAGAGCTCCCCGCGGTCACGCCGGCGGTACAGCAAGGGCGCCAGCAAGTCGGTGAAAAGCGCCATGCACCGGCGCAAGAAGGGCACCCTCAAACGGGGTAAGTCCGGCCACGGTGGCACCGTGAAGAGCCGCAAGCAGGCCATCGCCATCGGATTGTCGGAGGCTCGGAAGAAGGGAGCCAAAGTCCCGCGCAAGAAGTCCAGCTCGCGAAGGAAGTCCTCCTCGCGCCGGAAGTCGTAAACCCCCGAACCGGGGGCCTGGTGTCGTGGATGCCTGTCCTCGGGGTGGGTCAGATCACGGACGGTGGAAGGCCGAACAGCCTAGTGTTGGGGCAGGTTCGAGCGTAGTGGTCAGTTACCTCAACACGAGGCGTCTATGATCTGGCTCGCGGTGCTTCTGGTGATTGCTTGGTTGCTGGGATGGGGCGTCTTCCACGTCGCCGGGGGACTGATCCACATCCTGCTGGTGATCGCGGTGGTCGTCTTCCTCCTCAACTTCATCAGCGGGCGGCGCACGGTATAGGCGCCTGAAATCCGCCGGATCCCGTTCGCCGCCCCCGCGGCGGCGGGATCGTCACCGCTCAACCGGGCTCGGGCATAGCTCCGGTCGGCTACCTCTCCTGCCCACATGCCCGCCCGACTCACACAGTTGCTGGGTCCTCGAGACCCGATCGTCTCGGCGCCGAGGGCGCCGTTGCGGGCGGGCGCTCGCCGCGGCCGTGAGCCGCGGGGGCGCGCTCGGAATGATCGGGACGGGTATCAGGACGCCGCCTGGATCGACCGGGAATTTCGCGCCGCGGAGGGTCTGCGGATCGGGTTCGGTTTCATCACCTGGGACCTGACACGGGCTCCCGAGCGGCTGGAGGCCGGCGCTGGCGTGGCATCCCGGCGCGGTCATGCTCTCCTTCGGCGACGCGACGCCGTGGACCGCGACGTCGCACCGGCGGGCGAGATCGTGCGGCGACTGGTGGCGGAGACCGGCGCGACGCTCGCGCGGCTCCGCCACGGTGATGGCGCCGAGCCTAGCTGGCCGCGGGCTGCCGGAGATACATGAGCGATCCCGGCGTGGTGAGCAGCTCGCCGGTCTCCAGCAGGGTCTTGAGTCCCGACAGCACCATCGGCCAGCCGCCGTAGAGCTCGCTGTTGGCCATCTCGCGGAGCTGGTCGTGGGTGACGCAAAGGCGGCATGAGTCACCCACGGGCTCGATCTCCCAGGTAACCCGCGAAGTCCCCTCCGCCTTCACGTCCTCGCTCCACAACGCGCGAAAGCTCTGCACCAGCCGCCGGGGCGGATCGACTTCGATGTTCTCCCCCTCGGCGATCGGCATGTCCGGCCCGACCGTGCCTGCCCCAGCCCGGCTGGTGTAGGCCGATCCGGAAGTCCAGTCGGAGTACACGCCGACGCCGAAGGTGTACTTGGCCCGCATCTCCGGATCGACGATCGCCTGCCAGAGCCGTTCGGGCGTGGTTTTGATGTAGATCTCGAACACCTTCTCCATCTGTGCCTCCAGGTCGTGTTTGAGGCCGCTCAGCATCGCGGCCCACGGGGCGGTGTACTTGTCGATCCAGCGGTCGTGGATCAGACGGATCGGTACCGGGTTGAGGAAGTGGAGCTTTTCCCGCCCCCGGCGGCGGGTGACCACAAGCCCGGCTTCTTCCAGCACTCGCAGGTGCTTCATGACGCCGAACCGGGTCAGGGTCAGCCGGCGGACCAGGGCGCCGAGGGTCTGGCCGTCGTCCTGGTAGAGCGCATCCAGAAGGGTGCGCCTGGTAGGGTCGGCGAGGGCCTTGAAGACGAGATCGGCGTCCATGAAGGACAATATGTGACCTTTTGGTCACCTGTCAAGGGTCGGGCTGGCGGCCGCCAAGGGCTTGCTGCTACCGTGGATCCATCAGCCACCCCTTCCTGGATTGGACCACGAAATGACCGGAGCAACCGCACTGCTGGCCCTGGTGTTTTCGCTCGTGCCCGTGAGCGCCGGCGCCCAGCTCCCCGACACTCTTCCGGGGCAATCCCCCGACACGCTTCCACGCCAGGTCCCCGCCGGCCCCGGCGATCTGGTCGCCAAGGTCGCCGGCGTGTGCCGAGTGCAGATCGCTCCCGCTTATCGCTACCTCGGCGGCCAGCGCTTCATCCTGCAGGAGGCCGCGGACGCCGAGCAGCACTTCTATGCCCGCGCCGATACCAGCGGAAAGATCCTGCAGCTCTACTGGTTCCAGGTGGAGAGCAAGCTTCCGGGCCAGGGCGCGGGCTACAACTACGGCCGTGACAGCGCCATCACCATCAACGACATTCCCTTCGCGGTGAGCCTGCGGGAGGCTCGAGGCGACGCGGATCCGCCGCCCGGCAGCGATGGCGCGGCGATGATGGACTTCGTCAAGGCGGCGGGTCTCACCTTTCCCCCGATGGGACGGCCCCTTCGAATCGTGCATACGGCCAAGCCCGGCGCGCGCCAGGAGCTGATGGTCATCTATCTCGAATCGAAGGGGATGGCCAAGGCCGATCCGACGTTCGATGGCGTCTTCAAGCGGGGCAAGCGGGCGCTCCGCTTCGTCGCCTGCCACTGAGCCCGGGAGGAGACTTTACCCCTGCTTGACCGCGCGGCCCGAGGCTGTGCTCCGGCAACCAGCGACACCACCTCAGCCCGGAGCACCCGATGCGAGCCCGCCGTCCCCTGCTCACCGCCGCCCTCCTCCTGGCCGGCGCCTGCAGCGACCAGTCCGACACGCCGTTCGGTCCCGACGCTATGGATCCGGCCACGGTCCATCCGGGGGCCGCCACTCTCGCCGTAATGACACGGAACCTCTATGTGGGCGCCGACGTGGACGGGGTGATCGCGGCCCTCGCGTCGCCCGACCCCGCCGACGACATCCCCGCCCTGCTCACCGCGGTGGCCACCCTGCAGGAGACCGACTTTCCGGCCCGCGCCTCGGCGGTGGCGGATGAGATCGCCCGCTTCCGTCCCCACGCCGTCGGCCTGCAGGAGGTTTCCACGGTGGACCTCACCATCCCGCCTCTGGGTGTGGACCTGCACCTGGACTTCCTGCCCGTGCTTCAGGCCGAGCTGGCCGAGCGGGGCCTGACGTACGATGTGGCGGCGCGGGTGCGCAACATCGAGGCGGCTCCGCTGCCAGGGGTGAGCCTGCTGGACGACGACGTCCTGCTGATCGACCGGACCAGGGTGACGGTCCAGAGCGCGGCCGGCCAGCATTTCACCGCCAATCTCGGCCAGGTGGCGCCCGGCGTCGTGCTGCAGCGAGGGTTCGTGCGGGCCAGCGTCGTCATCGGCGGCGAGGCGTACGTGATCGCGAGCACGCACCTCGAGTCGGGCAGCGCGGCCGGCCTCGATCAGCTTCGCGCACTCCAGGCCGGGGAGCTGGCCCAGGCCATCGGATCGGCCCCCGATGCGATCGTGATGGGCGACCTGAACGACGGCCCCGGCTCGCTGATGCACCAGGTGCTCGAAGGCGCCGGCCTCGCCGATGCGTGGGCCGCGCTTCGCCCGGGTGTCGTGGGGTTCACCTGCTGTCACCTGGCGGACCTCTCCGACCAGATCGCGCCGTTCAGCCAGCGGATCGATTACGTGTTGGTGAGAGGGGTGAGTCACGGAGGGAACTTGCTGGGCCACATCTCGCCTACGGGTGACCTCCCGGCCGACCGGGTCGCCGGCCCGGAGCATCCGATCTGGCCGTCCGATCACGCGGGCCTGATCGCCCAGCTCAACCTGACGGGCCGCAACTGAAGCTGGAGCTATTCCGAGCGGCCGAGTCGCTCGAGGATGCGTCGGCGCTGGCCCGGGGTGAGCATGTCCCGGGCGACGACCTGACGCACCACTCGGGCGACGAAGCTGTAGCCTCGGGGCTCGCTGACCATCCAGCGGTGCCACTCCAGCTCGTCCAGCGCGGTGATCGTCTCCCCGAGAGCGAGAGCGGTGCCTTGCGCTAGCAGCTCCGGGGTCACTCGGGGATCGAGGATGGAAGCCGCCGCCAGTACCTGGCGTGCGGCGGGGCTGAGCCGCCGGAAGCCCACCCGGATCGCGGCCACCACGGCATCCGGCAGGTCGCCGGGCAGTGTCTGGTCCAGCGTCTTGAACGGCTCCGGCCAGGCGCCCGACGTGGCGCCCAGGTCCATGCCGAGCGCGACCGCCCGCAGCAGCTCGACCGCGAGAATCGGAACACCCGCGGAGTCGGAGCCCACTCGCCGGACGACGCGGTCGATTTCCACCTCGGTGAAGCTGGGCAGCATCCGACGGGCCAGCGCCTGCAACGCCATCACGTCGAGCGGCCCGAGCGTGATGGCGGCGCCGTCCAGATCGTGCCCGAGTCGGGAACGCAGATCATCCACACCCTCGACCTGTCTGCGCGCAGCGACGGCGACGGCCACCAGCAGCGGTGCCGATGCCAGATCCCGCAGCGCCGCGATCAGCGCCAGAAGCGACTCCCGGTCGAAACAGTCGGCGTCGTCTACCGCCAGCACCACGGGCTGCTCTTCCAACGCAGCCCGGAGCAGCTCGCCGAGCGCTCGACCGGGCGGCAGCGGCGTCTGTCCCGCCGCTCCCGGAAAACGCTCCAGCCATTCGGGTAGCTCGGCCACGAAAGCGGCGAGCGCCGAGGCTGGGGCGCCGGCCAATCCCGGTGCGTCGAGCAAGCCGCCCCGGGCGACTGTGCGCAGGCCGCTCCAGGGTTGATCGCGGTCGGCCTCGACCGCGCGAACCGCCGCGACGGTCCAGCTCTCCAGCCGCAAGCGCGCTAGGAGTTCCTCGAGCAGGCGGGTCTTCCCCATGCCCGCATCACCCTCGAGCACGATGGCCGCGGCCCGCCGGCTCGTGCGGCATGCCGTTGCGACGTCGAGCAGCCTGCCCAGCTCGCGCTCTCGGCCGGCCAACGGCAGGCGCGGGCCGGCCGATGCCGCTTGTCCGTTCGGCGACGGCGGTCGGGTTGCCCGTTCCCGGCGAATGAGCTCGGCAAGGGCCGCGGTCTCCGCCTCCGGGGCGGCGCCCAGCTCCTGGTGCAGGCGACGCACGAATTGGTCCCAGCACTCGAGGGCGGCGGTCCGTTCCCCGCTCAGCGCGAGCGCGCGCATGAGGGTGCGAACGCCCAGCTCGGAGCGCGGATCGAGGGCGGCGGCGCGCCGGGCCAGGGGGACCGCGTCCGGCCCCTGGCCGTCCCTGAGCAGCGTCTCGGCGGCGCGCGAGAGCACCTCGACGCCACGCCGGCGCCAGACCGTGCGCTCGGCGGCGAGCCATTCCTCGAAGTCGGAGGCCCC
Organism: Gemmatimonadales bacterium; assembly: GCA_036566145.1. Classification (GTDB taxonomy): domain Bacteria; phylum Gemmatimonadota; class Gemmatimonadetes; order Gemmatimonadales; family GWC2-71-9; genus CAVVWJ01. Next base: position 39 of record DATCWW010000512.1, on the reverse strand, counting down.
GGGCACGGTGAATCCCTCCAGGAATTCCCCGGCGATCAG
>DATCWW010000511.1:0-4644 GCA_036566145.1 Gemmatimonadales bacterium | reverse complement strand
CGGCGGCTGGAAGCCGCCGGCGTCCGCTCGATCAACAACGTGGTGGATGCGACCAATTACGTCATGCTCGAGCTGAACCAGCCGATGCACGCTTACGACGCGGCGACCCTCCGGGGCTCGGCGCTGATCGTGCGGCGGGCCCGGCCGGGCGAGCGCCTCACGACCCTGGACCACGAGGAGCGGACGCTCGACGGCGAGATGATCGCCATCGCCGACGGGGCCGGCGTCATCGGCCTGGCCGGGATCATGGGCGGCGCCGAGACCGAAGTGGGCGACCCGAGCCGCGACATCCTGCTGGAGGGCGCCTACTGGGATCCCCGCCGGATCCGGCGGACTCGCCGCGCGCTCGGCATGAGCACCGAGGCGAGCTATCGCTTCGAGCGGGGCATCGACCGGTGGAACGGCGCCGAGGCGATGCGGCGCTGCATCGAGCTTCTCCTGACGACCGCCGGCGGCACCCTGGCCGACGCGCCGCTCGACCTCTGGCCCGAGCCGTCACACCCGCCGCGGATCTTTCTCCGGCCGGCGCGGGTGGCCCGGGTCCTCGGCGTGGAGCTTCCCTGGGCCTCGCTCGAGAAGTACCTGGTCGCCATCGGCGCCACGGTGGTCTCGAAGCCGGACGATGGACGCATCGCGGTGGACGTGCCGGGCTGGCGCCCGGACCTCGTGGCCGAGATCGATCTGATCGAGGAAATCGCCCGCCTGCACGGCTACGAGGCCTTCCCCTCGGACCTGCGCCCCTTCCGACTGGGCGACCTGCCCGATGCGCCGATCGATGACGCCGTGCGCCACGTGCGCCGGGGGCTGGTAACCGAGGGCCTCTACGAGGTCAGCTCGCTGCCGCTGGGCAAGTCGGAGGGCGACGGCAGCGTGCGCCTGGTGAACCCGCTCTCGGCGGAGGACGCCTGGCTCCGCCGGCGACTCCTTCCCGGGCTGGTCCGGCTGGTGGAAGCCAACTGGGCCAACCACGTCGCCGACGTGCGGCTGTTCGAGATCGGCACCGCCTTCTCGGCCGGCGCTCCGGGCGAGCGGCCGCGCGAGGAGATCCGGGTTGCCGGAGTCCTCACCGGTCGCCGCGAGCCGGCGCACTGGACCGGCACCGGCGCCGAGCCCCTCGATCTCTGGGATCTCAAGGGCCGGTTCGAGGCCGCAGTCGCTCTGGCGATTCCTGGTGGGGTGGTGCAAGTTGAGCGCAACCGCTGGGTTGCCGTGGACGCCGAAGGCCGAGCCGCCGGCGAGGCGGGGCCGTTGGAAGCCGACGCGCCGCCCTGGGCCGCCCCGCTGTACGGATTCGAGCTTCGGCTCGACCCGGCACCGCGCCGGCCACCCCGGTTCACCTCGCTACCCACGACTCCCGCCGTCGAGCGGGTGCTGGCGCTGCTCCTGCCGGACGGGGTCCGTCAGGGCGCCGTGACCGGGGTGCTTCGGCGCGCCGGGGGCGATCTGCTGGAGCGGGTGCAGGTGGAAAGCGACTATCGGGGGCCGGAGCTTCCGTCGGGAACGCGAAGCGTGGCCTTCCGGCTCACGTTCCGGGCCGCCGACCGCACGCTGCGCGACGCCGACGTCGACCAGATGGAAGGGCGGATCCTGGAGGCGCTGGCGCAGGAGCTGGGCGTGCGCCGGCGCGATGCGGGCTCGGCTCGAGGGGGAGAGTAGACGTGGCGTATTCCTACGACCGGCCGGACCTCAAGGCACTGGCGGATCTCGAGCAGATCCTGCGGCATCTCACCGACGAGCTCGCCGGCTGGCGGCGGCGAAGCCTTCGGGCCGAGGCCGAGCTGGCGGAGGCGGCGGCGAGCGGCGGGAAGGTGGCGGGCCCGGAGCTCAAGCAGGCGCGGGCGCGGGTGGCCGAGCTGGAGGCCGAGAACCAGGGGTTGCGGCAACGGATCGAGGCGGCACGGGAGCGCCTCAGCGGGCTCGCGGCCCGGCTGGCGTTTCTCGAGCAGCACGGGGGAGGGACCGCCGCGTGAGCAGCGCCAAGAACGCCGTCCGGGTCACCATCGGGGGTGAGGAGCTCACGGTGCGCTCCGAGCTGCCGCCGGAGTACACCCGTGAGGTCGCCGCTTACCTCGATGCGGCGCTCAAGCGGGTCCGCGATTCGCTCCCGTCGGTGGACGTGCAGAAGGCCGCGATCCTCGCGGCGCTCGCCATTACCGACGAGCTGTTCCAGGCCCGGCGCGGCGATCGGGAGATCGCCACCCGGATGACCGTGCTCGCGGACGACCTCGCCCGACTCCTGCCCCCGGCCAAGCGCGGCAAGCGCTCGGCCGCCTCCTGACGGAGATACCGATGCCCCGGGACCTGCTCCTCCCCACGCTCGCGGGGGTGGCGGCCGGACTTGTCGTCGCGCTCCTCGCGGTGGCCGTCTGGATCCGCCGCCAGCGGCGCGCGGCCGATGGGATCCTGGCGACCGCCCGGAGCGAGGGCGCCCGGCTCCGGGCCGAGGCCGCCCGCGACGCCGAGGCGGCCAAGAGCGAGATGCTGGTCGGCGCGCGGATGGAGACCCTCAAGCTGCGGGAGGAGCTCGACCGCGAGGTGCAGCGCCGGCGCGAGGAATGGGAGCGGGGCGAGCGTCGGGCGGAAGAGCGCTCCCGGGCCCACGACCGGAAGGTCGAAGAAGTGGAGGCGCGGGAGCGCACCCTGACCAAGCGCGAAGAGGGGTTGGCGCAGCGGGAGCTGGCCCTGCGCGTCCGAGAGAACGAAGCGGGGCGGATGGAGCAGGAGCAGCGGATCAAGCTGGAGCGGATCGCGGGGCTCACGTCCGAAGAGGCCAGGCGGGAAATCCTCCAGCACGTGGAGGACGAGGCCCGGGGGCAGGCGGCGGCGCTGGTGCGCGACATCAAGGACCAGGCCAAGCGCAACGCCGACCGTGAGGCCCGGCGGATCATCTCGATCGCCATCCAGCGCCTCGCGGCCGAGCACACGGCGGAGACCACCGTCGCGGCCGTTCCGCTTCCCAACGACGAGATGAAGGGCCGCATCATCGGCCGCGAGGGCCGGAACATCCGCGCCTTCGAGACCGCCACCGGGGTGGACGTCATCATCGACGACACGCCCGACACCGTGATCGTGAGCTGCTTCGATCCGATCCGGCGGGAGGTGGCCCGGCGCTCGCTGGAAGCGCTGATCCAGGACGGACGGATCCACCCCGGACGGATCGAAGAGATCGTGGCCAAAGTGCAGAAGGAGCTGGAGACGCAGCTGGTGGAGCTGGGCGAGCAGGCCGCCTATGACACGGGGATCCACGGGCTCCACCCCGAGCTGATCAAGCTGATCGGCCGGATGCGCTACCGGACCTCGTACGGCCAGAACATCTACGATCACTCGAAGGAAGTGGCGTGGCTGGCCGGGATGCTGGCCGCGGAGCTGCACCTCGACGTCCAGCTCGCCCGCCGGGGCGGCCTGCTGCACGACGTGGGCAAGGTGCTCACCCACGAGGGTGAGGGCACGCACGTCGAGCTCGGTGTCGACGTGGCGCGCCGGTATGGCGAGTCGGCCGCGGTGCTCAACTGCATCCAGGCGCACCACGACGACGTGCCGCACGAATCGGCCGAATCGGTGCTGGTCCAGGCGGCCGATGCGATCAGCGGAGCGCGCCCGGGCGCGCGGCGCGAGGCGTTCGAGACCTACGTGAAGCGCCTCACCCGGCTGGAGGAGATCGCCAACGGGTATCCGGGCGTGGAGAAGTGCAACGTGATCCAGGCGGGCCGGGAGGTCCGGGTGGTGGTGGTGCCGGAGCGGATCGACGACGGCGCGGCGGCGCAGCTCAGCGAAACCATCGCCCGGCGGATCGAGGACGAGCTGCAGTATCCGGGACAGATCAAGGTCGTAGTCATCAGGGAGACGAGAGCCGTGGGCATTGCACGATGAGTGGAAAGACGATGAGCGCGAAGATCCTCGACGGGGCGGCGCTGGCCAGGACGATCCGGGCGGAGGTGGGGGCCGCGGTGGCGAAGGCCGCCGGTTCCACCCCGCCCGGCCTGGCCGCGGTGCTGGTGGGCGACGATCCGGCGAGCGCGGTCTATGTGCGGAGCAAGGGCAAGGCGTGCGAGGAGGCGGGGATGCATTCCGAGACCATCCGCCTCCCCAAGGAGACCAGCGAGGCCGAGCTGCTCACGGTGGTGGACCGGCTCAACGCCGACCCCGGGATTCACGGGATCCTGGTGCAGCTCCCGCTGCCCAAGCAGATCGACAGCGAGAAGGTCCTCCGCCGGGTGGATCCGGCGAAGGACGTGGATGGCTTCCATCCGGTGAACGTCGGCAAGCTGGTCACCGGCGACCGGACCGCTTTCCGCCCGGCGACGCCGTACGGCGTGCAGCAGATGCTGATCCGCTCCGGCATCGAGACCAAGGGGGCTCACGCGGTGATTGTGGGGCGCAGCAACATCGTCGGCAAGCCGATGGCCAACCTCCTGATCCAGCAGGGCCCGGGCGGCGACGCGACGGTGACGGTCTGCCACTCCCGCACCCGCGACCTTCCGGCGGTCACCCGCAGCGCGGACATCCTGATCGCGGCGATCGGCAAGCCCGAGTTCGTCACCGCCGACATGGTGCGCCCGGGCGCGGTGGTGATCGACGTCGGCATCAACCGGGTGGACGACCCCTCGCAGCCGAAGGGCTACCGTCTGGTCGGCGACGTGGCGT
>DATCWW010000500.1:0-7125 GCA_036566145.1 Gemmatimonadales bacterium | reverse complement strand
CGCGGCGGCGAGGGACCGCGGGCGCAGCACCCCCAGATCGATATCTCGCGGTGCATCGGCTGCGCGGCCTGCGTGGATGCATGCCCTGAGGGTCAGGTCCTCGGCGTGATCGGCGGGAAGGCCGCCATCGTTTCCCCCGAGCACTGCATCGGCCACGGCCTCTGTGCCGAGGCCTGTCCGGTCGGCGCGATCGAGATCGTCATGGCGAGCCCCCGTCTCGCTGCCGACCTTCCGTTCCTCACGGCCGAACACGAGACCAACGTCCCCAATCTCTTCGTCGTGGGCGAGCTGGGCGGCCTGGCGCTGATCAAGAACGCGGTGAACCAGGGGCGGGACTGCGTCGACGTGGTGGCCGAACGGCTGGCGGCGGGGTCGGAGACCAGGGAGGCTGGCGTCTTCGATGTCTGCATCGTCGGGGCGGGCCCGGGCGGGATCAGCGCATCACTGCGGGCGATCGAGCGCGGGCTGAGCTACGTGACCTTCGAGCAGGACGAAGTCGGCGGCACCGTCGCCAAGTACCCGCGCCAGAAGCTGGTGATGACGAGCCCGGTCGAGTTCCCACTGGCAGGGAAGTTCCAAAAGCTGGAGATCTCGAAGGAAGAGCTGCTCCATTTCTGGCAGCGTACCGTGACCGACGCAGGGCTTCGGGTCAACGCGAGCGAAGGAGTCACTGACATTCAGCGAGGTGCCGACGGCATGTTCGCGGTGGCGACGCATCGAGGGCGATACCATGGCCGCTCGGTCATCCTCGCGCTGGGGCGACGGGGGACGCCGCGGAAGCTCGGGGTGCCGGGTGAGGAGCTGCCCAAGGTGATGTACGGCCTGATCGACGCCGAGGCGTACCGGAACGCGCGGATCGTGGTGGTCGGCGGCGGAGACAGCGCCGTGGAGGCAGCGCTCGGCCTGGCCCATCAGGCCGGCAACCGGGTTGTCCTGTCCTACCGGGGAGCCGAGTTCACCCGCCTCAAGGCGCGGAACGCGCAGCGGCTGAGCGCGGCGGAGACGGAGGGCAGAGTGGACGTGATCCGCAATTCCCGGATCGTGACGATCGGCGTGCGGGCCGTCCGACTGGAGGTCGGCGGCGTCGAGCGTGAGCTGCCGAACGACTACGTCTGGATCTTCGCTGGGGGGCTCCCGCCCAGCGAGTTCCTGGCGAAGATCGGCGTGCAGGTCGGCCCGCGCGACCTCACCCAGGAGGCGGCGGAGGAAGCTCGTCTGGCGGCGGCGGGGTAGCCGGCGGTTATCTTCTCCGCCATGTCGGCGCCTACTCCGATCGCCTGGCGGGAGCCCGCCGGGATCCGCCTGCTGGACCAGACCCGCCTCCCCGACGACGAGGTCTACCTCGAGCTCGATTCGGTCGAGGAGATCGCCGAGGCGATTCGGAGCCTCCGGGTCCGGGGAGCGCCGCTCATCGGAATCGCCGCGGCCATGGGCGTGGCGGTCGGGGCGGGGCAGGGTACCGGCCTCCGAGGGCTCGAGCGGGTTCGCCGAGCCGCCGAGATCCTCGGCGCGACCCGCCCCACTGCGGTCAACCTGCACTGGGCGCTCCGCCGGATGGAGCGCCGCGCCGCCGACGCCGTCCACGCCGGAGAGCCGCTGGTGGACGCGCTCCGCCGCGAGGCCCAGGCGATCTGGGACGAGGACCGGGAGATGTGCGAGCGGATCGGTGCGCTCGGGGCAACCCTGGTGCCTCCGGGCTCGACCGTCTGCACCGTGTGCAACGCCGGCGCGCTGGCCACCGGCGGGATCGGAACCGCCCTGGCGCCGGTCTACCTGCTGCAGCGCGCGGGCGGCGCCCCTCGGGTCATCGTTCCCGAGACCCGGCCGCTGCTCCAGGGCAGCCGTCTCACCGCCTGGGAGCTGGCCCGCGCCGGCATCGCCTGCACGGTGATTACCGATAACATGGTGGCGAGCCGGCTCCGCCTCGGCGACGTCGCCTGTGCGCTGGTCGGGGCGGATCGGATCGCCGCGAACGGCGACGTGGCGAACAAGATCGGCACCTACCCGCTCGCGCTCGCCGCCCGCGCGCACGGAGTGCCCTTCTACGTGCTGGCGCCGACCTCCACGATCGACCCCGCCACTCCTGACGGCGGCGCGATCCCGATCGAAGAGCGCGCCGCTCGCGAAGTCACCAGCTGGCGCGGCCGCGCGAGCGCTCCCGAGGGAGTGGGCGCGTGGAATCCCGCCTTCGATGTCACCCCCGCCGAGCTCATCACCGCGATTGTAACCGACCGCGGGATCGTGGCTCCGCGCGACGTGGCGCGCGCCATCGAGTGATGGCCGCCATCCTCGCCCTCGACCAGGGCACCACAGGGTCCACCGCACTGGTCATCCATCAGGATGGGAGCGTCCTCGGGCGGGGTTACCGCGAGTTCACGCAGCACTATCCCCAGCCAGGCTGGGTCGAGCACGACGCCGACGAGATCTTCCGGGTGTCGCTCGAGGCGATGCGCGACGCGATCGCCGCGGCCGGCGAGCGGCCGGTCGGCCTCGGCATCACCAACCAGCGCGAGACGGTGGTCCTGTGGGACCGGCGCACGCTCCGGCCCGTCGCGCCGGCGATCGTGTGGCAGGATCGACGCACCGCGGCACGGTGCCGGGAGCTCAAGGAGAGCGGGGCCGAGCAGCTTCTGCGGGAACGCACCGGGCTGGTCGCCGATCCCTACTTCTCGGCCACGAAGCTGGAGTGGCTGCTGCGGGACGACGAGCACCGCCGGCGGGCCGGCCGGGGCGAGCTCGCCGCAGGCACGGTCGAGAGCTGGCTCGTGGCTCGACTGACGGGAGGCGCAGTGCACGTCACCGATCATACCAACGCGTCCCGCACGCTGCTCTACGACCTGCGACGGCGTAGCTGGGATCCGGGGCTGCTGGAGCTGTTCGGAGTTCCGGGCGAGTTGCTCCCCCGGATCGTCGGCTCGGCGGAAGCGGTAGGCGAGGCCGACCCCGCGCACCTCGGATTCGCGCTGCCGATCACCGGGCTCGCCGGCGACCAGCAGGCCGCGCTGTTCGGCCAGGGTTGCTGGAGCGAAGGGTTGGCGAAGAACACCTACGGGACCGGTGCCTTTCTCCTGGTGTACCGGGGGCAGGAGCCGCCGAAGGCTCCGACAGGCGTGCTGGCCACGGCCGCCTGCGGACCGCGGGGCGAGCCCGCCTACGCGCTGGAGGGGAGCGTCTTCATTGCCGGCGCCGCGGTGCAGTGGCTGCGCGACGGCCTGGGACTGATCCGCACGGCCGCGGAAACCGAGGCGCTGGCCCGGAGTGTCCCGGACACCGGCGGCGTGCACTTCGTCCCCGCCTTCGTCGGCCTGGGCACCCCCTATTGGGAGCCGGAGGCCCGCGGCATGATCACCGGACTGACCCGCGGGACCACTCGCGCTCACCTGGCTCGTGCCGCGCTGGAGGCGATCGTGTTCAGCAGCGCCGAGCTGCTGGACGCCATGGTGGGAGCCGAGGGGCTCGCCGTGCCGGCCCTTCGTGCCGACGGCGGCGCCGCGGCCAACGACTGGCTGATGCAGCACCAGGCCGACATTCTCGGCGTTCCGGTGGAGCGGCCCGATATGGTCGAGACGACGGCGCTTGGCGCGGCCGGCCTCGCCGGTCTGGCCCTCGGTGTCTGGCGGAACAGCACCGAGTTTCTCAGCGGCCGGCGCTTCACCCGATTCCACCCTCGCCTGGGTGCCGACGAGCGGCGTGCTCGTCTGGCCGGGTGGCGGCGCGCCGTGGGTGCCACGCTCGCCTGGGCCCGAAGCTAGGCGAAAAAAAACCCGGGCACGAGCCCGGGTTCCAGGGGAGCAGGTCAGGCTACTTGATGAGGATCTTCGTAGCGGCCGCCGGAGTCTCCTTCGGGACGTGAACCGTCAGCACACCATCCCGGTACTCGGCGTTGACCTTCTTGTCGGCCACCGGCGCCGGCAGGCGAATCGTCCGGACGAACTTCCCGTAGACCCGCTCCTTCACCAGATAGCCCTCTCCCTCGACCTCTGGCGCAATCTCCCTCGTGCCGATGATGGTCATCAGCGCACCGGTGAGGTTGATGTCCAGGTTCTCCTTGTGGATCCCCGGGACCTCGAGCCGAATCACATACTCGGCGGGGGTCTCGACCACGTCCATCATCGGGATCCACTCCGCAGCCCCGGTCTCCAAGGCCCACGGCGGAAGGAGCGGCTCACCGAAGAGCCGAGGCGGCAGAAACCGATCGAGCACCCGATCGAACTCCTCCACCTGCTTCCCCACATAGGGGTTCCGCAATGCGACTCTCATAACACCTCCAGGTGTATCGCCAGACTGCAACGGCAATATGGAACTGAGGCCATGAAGCGGCCGTGAAGCGCTGGTGAAGCTCAGTGCTCGCGCTGACTTGAGGCGCGGTCGCCCCGAGCGCTGCCGAATCGTGAAGGGGCGTTCAGGATCCCTTCACATCGGCTTGGGACGGTGTCCACGACATTTCCGGGGACGTCCGTGGGGGAAGGGGGAGAACCGGAGGCACCCATGCAGGATGTCGGCGGCGGGCTGGGTCATCTCATCGCAACCGAAGCTCGGTTGGCTCGCGCACTTGCCGCGGCGCAGGCCGAGGCCGACGGGCTGCTGATCGCGGCACGCACGGCTGCGGAGCAGGACGAAGCCGGCTTGCAGCAGACGATCGAACGCGAGACCCTCGCGCTGAGGGACCGGATCGCAGCCGAGCGCGAGGCGGAGCTGAGCCGGATCACCGCTACCGCCGAGGAGCGCGTCCGCGGCTACCGTGATCTCCCATTCGCCACCCTCGAAGCGCTTGCCCTCGAGCTTGCCGACCGCGTGCTCCCCCCACCCATGCCCGAGCCGCCCCGATGATCATCCCGATGGTTCGGGTCCGTATCATGGGGCCGCGCGAGCGGTTGCCCGATGCGCTCGCGATTATCCAGGACCAGGGTGTGCTCCATTTGGCCGCGCCTCTGGAGGCCGGACTCCTCCACCGCAACGCCTTCACGGCGGCCGAAGACAGGCGTCGTCGGCAGTTGCTCCGCATTCTCGCTGACATCGACGCGGTCCTGCCCGAAGCCAACGGAAAACCGGAGCCCCAGCCGGGAGCCACGGCCGGCGAGTGCGCCCGCTGGGCCCGGCTTGCCCGGCGGGTGCACCGCGGACTCGCGGAGACGGATCACCAGGCCGCCGAGCTGGAGGAGGAGCTCGCCCTGCTGCGACGCTACCAGGGATTCTTCGCCGTGTTCGAGTCCCTGCTCCAGGCGGGCCCAGCGCGTCCCGGATTCAGCGCTTTTCATATCGTGTTGCGGGCGGATCAACGAGTGGCTCTGCCGGTATTGCGCCGCGAGCTGGAGGCGTTGCTGGGCGGGGCCTGCGAGATCATGACACGCGAGCTGGCTGGCGGTGAGACCGCGGTTCTGCTCCTGGTGCCGACCTCGCGGGCGACCACGGTCGAGCAGCTCCTGGCCCAGACCCGGGTGCAAGAGGTTCCCGTGCCGAGCGGCTATGGACCCACGCTCCTCGAGGCGATCCCGCGGATGCGATCCCGTGCCGAGGCGATTCCGCCCGAGCTCGCCCTGGTGCGGCGGAAGCGTTCCGAGTTGCTGGCCGCCCAGGGACCCACGTTGACGCAGGCCCGCCGCGCGCTGCACGACCGACTGGATCGGATGGAGGCCCACGCCCTGGCTGCGGTAACCCCGCACACGTTCGTGCTCGACGGTTGGCTGCCCGTCGGCACGGAGACGAAGCTATCCCGCGCGCTCGAGCTGGCCCTCGGCCCGGGACTGGTGCTCGAAGTGATCGAGCGGGCGCAATGGAAGGCTGAGGACGCCCCCGTCGTGCTCCGCAACCCGAGGCTGTTCCGGCCGTTCGAGCTCCTGACCGGCATGTTGCCGCTCCCTCGGTACGGGACCATCGACCCCACACCGTACGTGGCGGTCTTCTTCCCCATGTTCTTCGGGCTCATCCTGGGCGACGTCGGCTATGGCGTGCTGGTCGGTCTGCTCGCGCTGGTGCTGCACCGCCGGTCGGCTCCGGGAAGCACGTTGCGCTCGGTGGCGGAGGTCGCCGGGCCATGCGCACTCTTCGCCATCGTGTTCGGCGTGATGTTCGGGGAGTACTTCGGCGACCTGGGTCACCGCTGGCTCGGGCTGGATCCGCTCTGGATCGACCGGGGCACGGCGGTCGTACCGTTCCTGGTTCTCACGCTCGCGCTCGGGTTGGTGCACGTGACCCTCGGCCTGGTCCTCGGCGTCGTCGTGGGGGCCCGTCACGGCGCTCGGCAGGCCGTCGGGCGCGGGCTGTCTGCCCTGATGGTTGCCCTCATCGCGGTGGCCGTGCTGGCGCTGCTGGAGGTCCTCCCCCGCGCGGTGCTCACGCCGGCGGTGGTCGGGTTGCTCATCGGGTTCCCGATCCTGATCCTCCTGGAAGGCGTGGTGGCGGCCGTCGAGCTGATGAGTGCCGTCGGTCACGTGTTGTCGTACGCGCGTATCATGGCGCTGGGCACCGCCTCGGTCATGCTCGCGATCGTGGCCAACCGCCTGAGCGGAGCCATGGGCAGCGCGGTGGTCGGCGCACTGTTTGCGCTGCTGTTTCATCTGGTGAATTTCGGCCTTGGCCTCTTCAGCCCGACGATTCACGCGCTCCGACTCCACTACGTCGAATTCTTCGGGACCTTCTACAGCCCGGGCGGCACCCCCTATCAGCCGTTCGGCCATTGGGCCCCTCGGGCCCGGACCCTCTAGGAAGGAGCCTCACCATGTCGATCCTGTGGGTCACGCTCAGTGCCGCGCTCGCCATCGCCATCCCGGCGCTCGCGACCGCCTGGGCCCAGTCGCGCATCGGTGCCGCGGCGGCAGCGACCCTCGCGGAGAAGCCGCAGCTGAGCACCACCGTCATCATCCTGGTGGCGATTCCGGAGACCATGGTGATTCTCGGGTTCGTGGTTTCCATTCTGATCCTGCTCCGCGGCCAGGCCGGCTGACGCGGTCATGGCACTCGACGAGTTGCTCCGGTGCCTGGAGCGGGAATCCGACGACCGAATCGCAGCGCTCGTGGCCCAGGCACGAGCCCAGGCCGACCAGCTCAGGGTCGGCCGCACGGCGGAGTCGGCCGCTCGCCGCGACGCCGCGCTCGCTGCCCGGGAGGCCGAGCTCCGCGCGGCGG
>DATCWW010000499.1:0-3239 GCA_036566145.1 Gemmatimonadales bacterium | reverse complement strand
CAGCCGCTCGGCCATGCCGACGGCGGCGGGACGTTGCCACGAATGGGCCGGAGGCGCCCCACCGGGCCATGCAGCCGGGGCACCGACGCGAAAAGCCCCTGGGTGTAGGGGTGCGATGGGCGGGCGAACAGGGCGGGGGTCCGGGCCTCTTCCACGATCTGGCCGGCGTACATGACCGCCACCCGATCCGCCCGGCCGGCGACGATGCCGAGATCGTGGGTGATGAGCAGCACCGCCATGCCGTGGCTCGCGCGGAGCCGATCGAGCACTTCGAGGATCTGCGCCTGCACCGTGACGTCGAGTGCGGTGGTCGGCTCGTCGGCCACCAGAATCTGGGGCTCGGCCGAGAGCGCGATGGCGATCATCACCCGCTGGCGCATGCCGCCGCTCAGCTGGTGGGGATACGCGTCGAGCCGCGAGACCGGATCGGGGATGCCGACCTCCTGCAGCAGGTGCAACGCCCGGTCGCGAGCCTCCCGTCGGGAGACCGGCAGATGGGCGCGCACCCCTTCGCTGATCTGGTCGCCCACCGTGAGCACCGGGTTCAGGCTGGTCATCGGATCCTGGAAGATCATGCCGATCCGCTTGCCCCTGATCCGTCGCAGCGCTTCACCCTGGAGACCGAGCACGTCGGTGTCGCCCAGCGTGATCGTGCTGCCGGCCTCGATCCGGCCGGGCGGCGGGACCAGCCGGAGCAGCGCGAGGCTGGTGAGACTCTTGCCGGAGCCCGATTCGCCGACCAGCGCGAGCGTCTCGCCCCGGTCCAACGAGAAGCTGACGCCGTCGACCGGGTACATGCGGCCGGCGCCCTCGACCGGAAAGGAGATCCTGAGGTCCTTGACCTCGAGTACGTGGGTCATGCGCTGCCGGGGTCCACGGCGTCACGCAGAGCGTCGCCGACGAGGTTGGCGGAGAGCACGGTGCCCAGGATGGCGAGACCGGGGAAGATCGCGTTCCACGGCGCGGTCACCAGCACCGACTTGGCGTCGAGGATCATGCCGCCCCAGGACGGAGTTGGTGGCTGCACGCCGAGCCCCAGAAAGGAGAGCCCGGCCTCGACCAGGATGACGTCGCCTACGCCCAGCGTCGCCGCGACCAGCAGCGGACCCAGGGCGTTGGGCAGCAGGTGCCGGAAGATAATTCGCCGCCGAGGCGCCCCCAGCGCCTCAGCGGCCCGGATGAAGCTCTCCTCCCGGATGCGGAGCACCTCGGCGCGGACCAATCGGCTGGTCCCGAACCATCCTGTCGCCCCGATGAAGACCACCAGCATGAGGACCGGCACCCGCTCCCACACCGCGAGCACGAGCAGCAGGAGGAAGAGGCGGGGGATGGCCAGCGCGCCGTCCACCAGTCGCATGAGCGCGGTGTCCACCGCGCCGCCGAGGTAGCCGGCCGCGACGCCGACCAGGGCCCCGAGCGTGATCGAGAGCGCCACGGCGAGAAGGGCCACCCCGAGCGACACCCGCGCACCGGTCACCACGCGCGAGAGCAAATCGCGACTCAGCGGGTCGGTGCCGAAGGGGTGGAGCAGGCTCGGCGCCAGGTTGCTCGCGCCCAGCGGATCGGGCTGTGCCGCCGGATCGGGCAGCACCGCCGGCGCGAGCAGCGCGAGGAGCAGGAGCAGACCGAGAAATCCGAGGCCGGCCCGGCCCCGCGGGTCGCGAGCCGCCGCTCGGATCGCGGCGCCGAGGGGACTCACGCCAGCCGCACCCGTGGGTCGAGCGCCGCGTATGCCAGGTCGGCCACCATGCTGGACCCGACCAGGAGGCCGCCGGCGAGAATGGCTACTCCCATCAGGAGCGGATAGTCGCGGTTGCCTGCCGCGGCGGCCGCGAGGGAGCCCAGCCCGGGCCACGCGAAGACGGCCTCGACGAACACCGATCCGGTCACCAGCAGGGGCAGCCAGAGCGCGAGCAGCGTCACCATCGGGAACACCGCGTTGCGCCAGGCGTGCCGCCACGTCACCCTCATCTCCGGGACACCCTTGGCGCGGGCCGTCACTATATAAGGAAGGCGGAGCACCTCCAGCATCGCCCCCCGCTGGAAGCGCATCGTCCCGGCCAGGGTCACCAGGATCAGCGTCAGGGCGGGGAGGACCAGGTGCGCCGCCACGTCCATGGCGCGGGCAAGGAGCGGCGCATCAGCGCCGAGAAGCGGGTCGGACAGTCCGGCCGAGGGCAGCCAGCGGAGCCGCACGCCGACCAGCCACGCCAGGATCAGGGCCAGCCAGAACGACGGCATCGCGTGCCCCGCGAGCGACACGGCGGTGAGCAGCCGGTCCTCGCCGCTGCCGCGGCGCCGCGCCTGCCGCACGCCCAGCCAGATGCCGAGCGTGAAGTTCACCAGGATGACGGTCCCGCCGAGCAGGATCGTGGCCGGCAGTCGCTCGCGAAGCAGCGTCGTGACCGGCCGGTTGTACTCGATGGAGGTCCCCAGGTCCCCGCGGGCGACGCCACCGAGGAAGAGCTGGTATTGTCGCCCGATCGGCTGATCCACCCCGAAGCGCTGGCGGAGGCGCGCGATCTCCTGCGGGCTCATCGGGCGCTCGCCCTCGAGGCGCTGCACCGGGTCCCCCGGGGCGAGGCGCATCAGCACGAACAGGAGGGTGAGCGCGAGAACGAAGGTGATGATGGCCTGGACGGCTCGGCGCGCCAGCCAGAGCCCCACGTCAGTACCCGGCCGTCTGCGGGCTCGCGGCCGGACCCACCGACCAGCGCCAGAGGCTGATCCAGGATGATTCCGGCCGGATGGTGACGTCCCGGTAGCGCCGGTTCACCGCGAAGACGTAGGTCGGGGCGTAGATGAACGCGGCGGGCGCGTCCTGCTCGATGCGCTGGAGGACCCGGCGCCAGACCGTCCGGGTGTCTCCCTGGCTGGCGATCGCCCGGGTGATGAGCGAGTCCACCGCCGGGTCGCAGTAGTGCGCCCGGTTGAGGCCGCCCGCGCAGGTCCAGCTCTGGGTGAGTCCCGAGGGGGAAGGATCCTGGGTGGTGGACGAGAAGTCGATGTCGAAGTCGCCGCCGTCGCGCCGCTCCAGATAGACCGGGAACTCGAACTGCGCGAGATCCACCCGGATACCGAGCTGGCGATACTGCTCCTGGATCAGCTGAGCCATGGTCCGGCGGATGGCGCTCGTGCCGGGGTAGTTGAGCGTGAGGGCCAACGGCACCCCGTTCCGGTCGAGCACGCCGTCACGATCATGGTCGGCCCAGCCGCGCGCTGCGAGCAGCCGCGTCGCC
>DATCWW010000496.1:0-2779 GCA_036566145.1 Gemmatimonadales bacterium | reverse complement strand
GTCGCCGCGGTGCGGGGTCCGCGGCGCCCGTTTGCCGCAACGATCCGCTCGGCCCGGGACGGCCGCGCCCGCCTCGCGCTCGGATCCACGTTCCTGGCCGGCTTCGGGCGTGAAGGCGCATGGGTCGACGACGGCGGGCGTGTGGTTGCGGCGGACTCGGTGACCCGGAGCCTGGTCCGCGGCCACGAGCTCCACCTGCTCGTCCTCGCGCCCGAGACGCGCCTGCGCGATCCGCTCTTCCTCGGCGTACTGCCCTGGCGGGGCGATGCCGCGCTCGCGGTCTCGCTCCTCGACGAGCTCGGCACGCCCGCGATCCTCTACCTGGGCCGGCGCGACACCCTCCCGGTGGGTCTCCGGCTGAAGAACCAGACGGGCCAGGGCGCGGCCCGGGTGGACGTCATCTTCGGCGACTGGGAGACGGTGGACGGGGTGCGGCTG
This sequence comes from Gemmatimonadales bacterium, assembly GCA_036566145.1. Taxonomy (GTDB): domain Bacteria; phylum Gemmatimonadota; class Gemmatimonadetes; order Gemmatimonadales; family GWC2-71-9; genus CAVVWJ01. Next base: position 2,341 of record DATCWW010000496.1, on the reverse strand, counting down.
TTCCGCCGGGCCGCCTTCCTGCAGGGCCCCGACCGCTACGACTACCGCTACACCACCCTCCGGCTCAACCATCTGGCGGACGCCGACTTCGAGCCCCGCTGACCGGCGGCCCTTGACAAAGCGTGTGATAGACACATATTCGCTGTCATGCCGATTCGAGAGCGGATCCAGCAGCGACGGGCATTCCGGAGCGTGGCCGACGAGGCGGTGATCAGCCTGATGGTCGCGGCGGACCACCTGGATCAGGTCGCCGAAGCCGTCTGCCAGCGCCACGGCCTGACCGGCGATCAGTACAACGTGCTCCGCATCCTTCGGGGGGTCCACCCGGAAGGGCATCCCCGCTGCGAAATCGCGCGCCGCATGATCCATCGCTCCCCGGACGTGACCCGCATGCTGGACCGGCTTTGTCGGCAGGGCGTCGTGTCCCGGGCCCGCAACCCGGACGATCGGCGCGAATCGATCGCGACCATCACCCGGGCCGGGCTGACGCTGCTCGAGCGGGTCGACCCGGATTTGCAGCGCGCCCAGGCGGAGCTCACCTCGCCGTTGAGCGAGGCGGAGCTCCGCCGGCTCTCCCGGTTGTGCGATGCGCTGGTGCCCTAGGGTTGTTCTTGTGCCCTTTTATGTGTTCTAAACACTAATTCAGTGAGGATGGCCATGGCTGACAAGAAGATCATCGCGGTCGTCGGCGCCACCGGCGCGCAGGGGGGCGGGCTGGTTCGCGCCATCCTGGCCGACCGCAACGGCGAGTTCCGCGTGCGGGCGCTGACCCGGAACCCCGATTCCGACAAGGCTCGGGCCCTCGCCGCGGCGGGCGCCGAGCTCGTGAGGGCCGACCTGGACGACCAGGCGAGCCTGGAGCGCGCCTTCGCCGGCGCCCACGGCGTCTTCGCGCTCACCAACTTCTGGGAGCACTTCTCGCCGGAGAAGGAGCTGGCCCAGGCCGGCAACCAGGCCCGGGCGGCGAAGGCCGCCGGCGTGCATCACGTGATCTGGTCCACCCTGGAGGACACCCGCCGCTGGGTGCCGCTGGGCGACGACCGGCTGCCGACCCTGCAGGGCCGGTACAAGGTTCCCCATTTCGACGCCAAGGGCGAAGCCGATCAGATCTTCCGGGTGCTCGGCGTGCCGACGACGTTCCTGCTCACCGCCTTCTACTGGGACAACCTCATCTATTTCGGCGCCGGTCCGCAGAAGGGCGCCGACGGCCGCCTGGCGATCAGCTTCCCCCTGGGAGACAAGAAGCTGCCTGCCATCGCGGTCGAGGACATCGGCAAGGCCGCCTACGCCATCTTCAAGCGAGGCGACGAGTTCATCAACCGCACGGTGGGTATCGCGGGGGAGCACCTGTCGGGCCAGGAGATGGCCGCGGCTCTCAGCCGGGCGCTGGGACGGGAGATCGTCTACAACGCGGTCACACCGGAGACCTACCGCGGTTTCGGCTTCCCCGGCGCGGACGACCTGGGCAACATGTTCCAGTTCAAGCGGGATTTCAACGAGGACTATCGGGCGGTGCGCAGCATCGACTTCTCCCGGGACCTCAATCCGGAGCTGCAGAGCTTCGAGGCCTGGCTCGCGCGGCACAAGGACGAGATCCCGCTCGCCGCGTGAGGCGGTGATCGGGGTCACTGCCCTCGTGGTTCCCATCGGCCACAATGGGCGCTCGATTCGGGATCAGTGCGCCGGGCCCGCGGTTCCGGCCCGGCGTTCGTCTTTTCTGATGGGAGAAAGACCATGGGTTTGCTGTCCAAGCCGATCAAGACGCTGGATGACCTCTTCGTCCACACCCTCCAGGACATCTATTACGCGGAGCAGCAGATCACCAAGGCGCTGCCCAAGATGATCGCGAAGGTGCAGGACCCGCAGCTCACGCAGGCGCTGCAGAGCCATCTGGGCGAGACCAAGAACCAGATCACCCGCCTGGAACAGGTGTTCCAGATGCACGGTCAGCCCGCCAAGGCGGTGACCTGCCCGGCCATCGACGGCATCATCGACGAGGCCGAGGCCATCATGGGAGACGCCAGCGATCACGAAGTGCTCGACGCGGCGGCGCTCGCCGCGGCGCAGGCGGTGGAGCACTATGAGATCACCCGGTACGGGACGCTGATCGCCTGGGCCAAGCAGCTCGGCCGCGGCGATTGCGCCTCGGTGCTGAACCAGACGCTCGGCGAGGAGAAGGCGGCCGACCTCAAGCTGACGGGGATCGCCGAAGCCAGAGTGAACCGCGTGGCGGTCTGAACGCTCGCGCGTCGTGCCCGGGGCTGGTCCGCCGGCCCCGGGCATGGCGAGGCGCGAAGTCAGGCGCCGGGCACGACCGGCTGAGCGGCGGCCTCGAGCACGC
>DATCWW010000477.1:0-9296 GCA_036566145.1 Gemmatimonadales bacterium | reverse complement strand
GGCGGAGCAGGCCGGCGCCGCCTGCGATTCGTGTTGGGTCGAGGGCGCGCATGCCGCGGCCACGGCCACCGGCAAGAGCGATCGAAATGAGATCATGAAGGGCTCCGGTACGGGACTGGACGTCCACTACCGTTCGGACGGCAGAGCGCCGGAGTTTCACCTCGCCGCGCCGAATGAACATACTTCGCCTCGGCGACGCCGCTCGTTCCGATTGGGCCAGGAGGCCGCTCCGTGAGATCGCTCGCTTGGCGAGGTCTGGTTCAGCTGGCGCTGGTCGTGATCGTCGCGGCATGCACCCAGGGTCCGCCCGCGCCGGTCCGGCCGCGCACGGTGGTCCTGGTGTCCCTCGACGGCTTCCGCCCCGACTACCTCGACCGCCCCGCCGCCGTGCGTCTGCGCGAGCTCGCCGCGCACGGCGTGCGCGCGCGCTGGCTCCGCCCGGTGGCACCGACGCTCACCTTTCCCAATCACTACACCATCGTGACCGGTCTTTACCCGGCGCACCACGGGATCGTCGGCAACAGCATTCGCGATACAGCTATCGGCTACCCGTTCAGCATCCGGGACACCGCGGCCGTCGAGGACCCGCGCTGGTGGGGCGGCGAGCCGATCTGGGTGACTGCCCAGCGTCAGGGACGCCGGACCGCGGCGTTCTTCTGGCCTGGCAGCGAGGCGCCGATCGGGGGAATGCACCCGACCTGGTACCGGCGATTCGACCCCACCGTCCCCAATCGGGCCCGCGTGGACCAGGTGCTGGCCTGGCTCCGGTTGCCGCCGGATTCCGCGCCCGCGCTGGTCCTGCTCTATATGGGCGACGTGGACCAGGCGGGACACGCGTTCGGGCCGGACGCGCCCCAGACGGATTCGGCGATCGCCCGGGTGGACAGCGCGATCGGCCGGCTGGAGGATGGACTCGCGGCCGGCGGCCTCACCCGCGTGGTGGACCTGATGGTCGTCTCCGACCACGGCATGGCGCCGGTGGACACCAGCGCGATGATCTACCTGGACGACTACCTCGATCCCGCGACCGTCGAGATCCCCGAGCTGGCGCCGACCCTGCTGATCTGGCCGCGTCACGGAAGCGCCGATGCCGTCTACCGCGCGCTCGCGGGCCGCAATCCCCGGCTGACCGTCTACCGACGAAGCGACCTGCCCGCCCGCTTCCACTTCGACAACACACCGCGGATCGCCCCGATCGTCGCGCTCGCGGCAGAGGGGTCGCTGGTGACGACCCATGCCCGGGCCAAAGGCTCGCCTCCGCCCCTGGGAATGCACGGATACGACCCCGACCTGCCTTCGATGCGCGCCATCTTCCTGGCCCGGGGCCCGTCGTTCCACGGCGGCGCCGTGGTGCCGGGCTTGGAGAACGTGCACCTCTACCCGCTCCTCGCGGCGCTGCTCGGCGTCGAGCCGGCGCCGGTGGACGGCCGGCTCGACTCCCTGCCGCAACTCCTTGTGGAGGCGGCGTCTGCTCCTCCTCGCTGACCCCGGATGAGATCCGATTGAGATCGGAGTGAACCCTCTCGGCTAGTCTTGGCCCGTCGAACGGACGGCCCAACACAAGTCATCGAGGAGGTTCACCATGCGGTCCACGTTGCTCGTCGGCTTCGGCGCCTGGGCCTTCACCTGGGGCGCCGTCCTGGTCAACGGGACGCCCGCGCGCGCCTACCTGCCCCCCGGCGTGTTCGCCGCGACCGTCACCGGCGCCGTCGAGGCTCGCCCCAGGGCGCGGCCGTGTTCGGCGCCGTGGCGCAGGACGGCGGGGCCGCCACCCTCAGCATCACTCTCACCAGTCCCGCGCATGACGGGGCCGTGGTGTTGACCGCCCGCTCGGGCGAGCGGCCCCGCCCGGGCCGGAGCTATCGCATCTCCGCCAGCGGCGGACCCGGCACCTTCTCGGCGCTGTACGTGGCCGGCTCGACGGAGCGGCCCACCGGCGTCTTCCGCGCCACCACCGGCACCATCGAGATCCTCGGCGTCGACGCGGGCAGGATCGAGGCGCGCTTCCGGCTCGAGGCCCGCGGCTTCCTGGCTGCCGCGCCCGACGAGGAGGGGCGCACCGTCGCGGTGACCGGCTGGTTCACCGCCGAGTCCCACCCCGTGGCGATGAGCGCGACGTCCGGCACCGCCCGGCTTCCCTGATCCACCATCACGTTCAACCCGCTGACCGGAGGAGACCCGACCATGTCCACCCCCCGTACCCTGCGACGCGTCCTCGGTGGCGCTACTCTGGCCGCGGTCGCGCTGCTCGGCGCCTGCGGCGGCGACGGTGGCGGCCCCTCGGGGCCGGATCCCGATCCGACCCCGCAGCCGCAGCCTCAGCCGAAGCCTCAGGTGGTGGGACGCGCCATCTTCGGGCTCGACTGCTACAACCACCTGGTGTTGTTCGGCAGCGGCAATCCCGGGACGCTGGCGCGACAGGTCGCGATCACCGGCATGTCGGCGGGCGCCGCGATGCTGGGGATCGATTTCCGGCCTGGAGACGGGAAGCTGTACGGGATCGGGAGCGACAGCCGGATGTACACGGTGGACACGCTGACCGGAGCCGCGACCGTGGTCGGCACGGGGTTCACCCCCGCGGTCGAGGGTGAGCACTTCGGACTGACGTTCGCCGGCGACGATCTGCGGCTGCAGGGCGTGGAGTCCAATGCGAATCAGGGCTTCGATCCGAAGACCGGCGGGACCGCGTCGTCCGATCCGGAGCTGGCCTACGTGGCGGGCGACCCCAGCGAGGGGATGAACCCGGCGATCGCGGCGACGGGCGCGAGGGCCGGGGGCGAGATCTACGGTGTGGACGCCTCGGCCAACTCCCTGGTGCGGATGGAGCCCGCGACGGGCGCCCTGACCACCGTCGGCGGATTCGGGTTCAACGTGTACCTCTGCTCCGGCATGGACATCGACCCGGACGGCACCGCCTACGCGGCGATGTCCACCGACAACGGTTCCGAGCTCTTTACCCTCGACCTCGGGACCGGCGCCGCCACCCTGTTGGGAGAGATCGGAGGCGCACCCATCCACAGCATCGCGCTCAAGCCCTGAGGCGGCCGCCGGATGCTCGATTCGCTAGGAGCTGGGCGGCCGCGCGGCGGCCGGATCGGAGCGCACCCTCCATCGTCGCATTGAGGCCTTCGCCGCAGGTGGCCTCACCGGCGAAGAAGAGGGTCCGCTCCACCGGGCGCGACAGCACCTCATGCGCCCGGGTCCCCCCGACGCCCACGTAGCTGTATGCCCCGCGGCTGAACCGATCCGCGCTCCAGTCGTGCCACCAGTGCTCCCGGATCCGGCGCCGGACCTCCTCGTCGCCCAGGCCCAGTCCCGCCGCGAACGACTCGATCGCCAGGTGGAGCAGCTCCCGATCCGACGTCCCGGCCAGGCGCTGGGCCGCTGGCCCACCGGCCCAGCCGGTAAGCACCGGGGCGCCCCCGGGCGCAGTCCACCAGACCGGCAGAGGCTGGTCGGGAATCTGGAGGAAGAGCAACGGCCCGGGCGGCACGACATCGGTCCAGAACGGCCCGTCGAATCGCACCACCAGCTTGACCACCTGTCCCATCCGGAGCAGCGCGGCGGCCTGGCGGATTTCCGGGAGCTCCGGGGTGACGGGGAGCTGCCGCAGAATCGGGAGCGGAACGGTGACCACGGCGGCGTCGCCCGTCACGGAATCGCCGCCGGCTCCCGTGTGAACCTCGACCCTGCCCGGACGCCAGTCGAGGCCGACGACCTCGGTGTCGAGACGGGTGGCCTCCTTCACCGGGGCGGTGTTCAGCACGCTCAGCAACGGCGCGGTGCCGTCGAGGGAGCGGAGGTCTGCGTCATCGGCCGGCTGCTCGGCTTCGACCTCCCCCAGCCAGCGCGCGCTCAGCGTTCCCGGGTCGGCTGCGTGGAACCCGCGGACGTAGCCGAGCAGCCGGGAGCGATCGTCGTCCGACGCGTCCGCGCAGCACTCCGCGAGGGCATCGGTCAGGCTGCGGTCGGGCCCGGGCAGCCGGCGGATCCGCTCCACCAGCTTCGCGTTCCGCTCGGCAAGGTCGTCCTGGTTCTCCCAGCGGCCGGCCCGACGCCGCCAGCGCCTTCCCTCGGACGGCGACACTCGCGCACCCGCGCGAACGAGGACGTCGTGCAGCTCGCCGTCGGCGCTGAGCCATTCCGGACCGAGCTCGATCGGCACCCCGGCCGTGATCCCCACCGGGCACACCCGTCCGCCGACCCGGTCGCGCGCCTCGAGCACGGTCACGGCGCAGCCGCCGTGCAGCAGGGCGCCCGCGGCGGACAATCCGGCGAGGCCGGCCCCGACGACGATCACATGCATGCGGTGAAGATAGCGGGCGGGGCGACGGCCCCGTGGCGGGATCAGCGGAAGGTGCCGGGGCTCACGCTGTAGACCACGTGGTGGGTGCCGACCTCGTCTTCGGGCGCCCAGAAGCCAAGCTGCTCCGTCCATCGAGCGGTCTGCAGCCGCCGGCCTCGCAGAGTGAGGAAGCCGCCGGCGCGATTGGCCACCACACCCAGCCGGGCGAGATCGCCCAGCCCGCGAAACCGGTTGTCCCTACGCTGCTCGACGATGCGCGCGGCGGCGACCGGTCCGATACCAGGCACCCGCAGCAGCTCCTCCGACGAGGCCGTGGTGACCTCGACAGGAAACCGCTCCGGGTGCGAGAGCGCCCAGGCGCTCTTGGGATCGAGGTTGAGCGGCAGGTTGCCCTCGGGCCCGTAGACCACCTCGTCGTCTCCGAAGCCGTACGTGCGCAGCAGGTACTCAGCCTGGTAGAGCCGGTGCTCCCGCAGAACCGGCGTTGCCCGCTCGTGCTCCATCGGGGTGTCGCTGATGGGCCGGAAGGCGCTGAAATGGGCGTGATGGACTCCGCCCGACGCCCGGAGCCGGCTCACCGTGGACAGGATGCCCCGGTCGGTATCGGGACTCGCTCCGACGACGAACTGCATGGTCATCCCCGACGCGCCTCCCGGACGCAGCGGATCGGCCGGACGGCCGTGGGCCCGCTCCTCCCGCTCGCTCACCACCAGGCCGCGAACCTGCTCGAAGTCGCCCAGCGTGGTATCGAAGCTCTTGTCGGGCGCGATGCGCGCGAGGCTGGCACCGCAGGGAGCCTCGAAGTTGAGCGACACTCGGCTGGCCAGCTGAGTGACCCGCTCGATCTGCGCCGCTTCCGCGCCCGGCACCAGCTTGACGTGGATATACCCGCCGAAGCGGTGGGTGAAGCGCAGCAGCTCGAGGGCGCGGATGAGATCGTCCATCACGTGCACCGGCCGGCCCGGAATGCCGGTGGTGATGAAGAGTCCCTGGACCCAGCCCCGCCGCCGGGCATCGAGAAAGATGCGGACCAGCTCCTCCGGCTTGAGCAGCGTGCGCGGCATGTTCCGGTCGCGCCGCATGGGACAGTAGTGGCAATTGAAGGTGCAGGCGTTGGTCATCAGGATGCGCAACAGCGAGGTGCGCACCCCGGGGCCGGTCTGCAGCGACCGGATGTTGAGGGGCCGGAGGGCGCCGGCGTCTTCGGCGTGCCGGAGGCGGGGCGGCAGGCCTTCCCTGTCGGCCGCGGCCAGGGACATGAGTGCGCCGAGCTTCTGCTCCAGATCAGGTACCCGTATCATTGCGCTCACCCCCGAGAGCCGGGATAAACAGTAGCCGAACAAACACCGAAAGTCAATGATACCGGCACCGCTGCTCCCGATCCTCCTCGCCACGGCCGTTCAGTCTCCGCCTGCGCCTGCCACGCTCGATTCGATCGACCGATATGTGCGAAGCGAGATCGCCCGGCAGCGGATTCCGGGACTCTCGATGGCGGTGCTTCAGGGCGACAGCCTCCTCCTGGCGCGAGGCTGGGGCGAAGCCAACGTCGAGCATCACGTCCCCGCCGCGGACAGCACGATCTACCAGTCCGGATCGGTCGGGAAGCAGTTCACCTCGGCGCTGGTGCTCCGGCTGGTGGCGGATGGCCGGCTCCGGCTCGACGATCCGATCAGCCGCTGGCTCCCCGAGGGGCCGCCCCGGTGGCGCAGGATCACCGTGCGGCACCTTCTCACCCACACGTCAGGTCTCCCCGACTACGCCGACAGCACGCTGGACTACCGGCGGGACTACAGCGAAGACGACCTGGTCCGCCTCGCCGCGGGGCTGCACCCGCTGTTCGAGCCCGGCGCGCGCTGGAGCTACAGCAACACCGGCTACGTCCTGCTCGGCGTCATCATCCACCGGATCACGGGCACCTTCTACGGCGATCTGCTGCGGTCGCAGGTATTCGAGCCGCTGGGCATGCGCACCGCCCGCATCATCTCGGAGAGCGACATCGTGCCCAACCGCTCGGACGGCTACCGGCTGGTCGAGGGGCGGCTGGAGCACCAGGAGTGGGTGGCGCCGCAGCTCAACACCACCGCCGACGGCGCGCTGTATCTCACCGTGCTGGACCTGGCGCGCTGGGCGGTGGGACTCAACCACCTTCGCTACCCCGGCGCCGACGGCCTGCGGCAGAGCTGGACTCCGGTGCGGCTCAACGACGGTGGGACTTACCCCTACGGCTTCGGCTGGTCGCTCGATCAGCAGCGCGGCTTTCCCCGCATCGGCCACACCGGGTCGTGGCAGGGATTCAAGGCCAGCATCCAACGCTATCCCGAGCAGGACCTCACGGTGATCGCGCTGGCCAACCTGGCCGAGGCGCGGCCGGAGGCGATCACCCTCGCGGTCGCCGGCATTCTCGAGCCGGCCTTGCGTCCACCGCAGATGATCGCGGGGCCGGCGTCAGGGTCGGCCCCACCACAGCCCATTCCTGACCTCCTCCAGGAAATCTCGGCTGGCCGGGCCGGCACCCGACTCACCCCCGGGCTGTCGCGCTTCGTGTCTGGTGAATTCCGGGACGGGCTCGCCGAGTTGCTGCGTCCGAGCCGCGAGTGGGATTCGAAGGGCTGCGACGATGTCTCCGCGCGGCGGCTGGAGCGGCTCGGCTCGGCCATCCAGCGCATCTGCTACGGCGCCGGCCGCGGGAAGGACGTCGAGTCCCTGGTGGAGGTGGACTACGCCGAGGATGGCCGGGCGGCGTTCGTGGACTGGTACGACTACTAGGGCAGGGAGACCGGCGCGAAGACGAACGAGCCGGAACATGAAGGACATGTTCCGGCTCTCCGACCGCCCGGGGAGGGCGGTTTCAGGGTGTGGTGTCGCTGACGGTGCTGTCCGGAGTGCTCCCGCTGTCGTGCACCGCCGTCATCGCGCTGTCCATGGCCGGCGTGCTCGCCGGGCTTGGCTGATCGTTGTGGCCGCCACCGCAGCCCGCGAGCACCGCGACGAGCCCGAGCAGGAGGGCCGTCTTCATTGCGCACTCGTGGTGTCGGTCAGCGTGCTGTCGCTGCGCGGGCCCAGGGTGTCCTGCGGAACCGACGTCGCTGCTAGAAAGAGAATCTTCTTCATGCCTGCGCTCCCGGTGCTGGTGAGCCGTCCGATCCTGGTTCGCCAACCTAGGGGACGCCCGGCCGGTGGACTAGGTCGCAGATCACACCGGCCGGACCCGGCTGGCGCGGCGGCGGCGGGGCGCGCACCTTCCCTCCTGCCTGCTTCCCGCCGACGCGCCGGCGCACCGTTCCGCCTCAGGAGCATCCCGCGATGCGCGCCATCTCGTTCCCGGCCATCCTCACCCTGGTCGCCGCTCTGGCGGGGAGCGCGGCCTGCGCCCCCGCGGTCACCCCCTCGGCCGATCCCACCCCGGCCGACGCTCCGGTCGCGGCGGGGGTTCGCTGCGAGGCGGGCGACACCGCGATGGTGCGGGACGTGGTCTACTTCGGCCGCAACCGTCCGGACGGCGGAACGGTGAGCGATGCCGAGTGGGAAGCCTACCTCGACTCGGTGGTGACGCCGAGGTTTCCGGCCGGGTTCACCGTCGTCGAGGCCGAGGGTCACTGGCAGGGCCGGAGCGGAGTGGTCGAGCGGGAGCGCACCGAGGTGCTGACCCTGCTGCATTCGGGCGACGAGGCCTCACGCGAAGCGGTCCGCGCTCTCACCGAGGAATACGTCCGCCGCTTCGACCAGGAAGCGGTGTTGCGCGAGCGCCTCCCCGCCTGCGCCCGCTTCTAGATATCATTGGGAGCACCCGCTCCAGGAGCACGTCCGATGTCCTCCGCCCCCGAGCCCGCCCCCGCCGCACCCTCCGGTTCCGATGATCGCGGCGCGTCCCGCGCCCTCGACGCGCTCCGGACGCTGCTGATCCCCGGCGAGACGCTGGAGAGCTGGGCCGTCCAGCGCCGCCTCTTCGCGCTGACGCACCGCCGGCGTCTCGTGGCCGCCACCAGCGGCCGGCTGCTCTCGGTCTCGCGCGGCCTCTTCGGCGGGTTCAGCACCGAGGACATCCGGTGGCAGGACCTGGACGACGCCCAGCTCCGCGTGGGCATCGTGGGCGCCACCCTGACGGTCACCGCCTTCGCCAGCACCGACCTCGCCAGCGCATCCCCCGGGACAGCTCATACCCTCGTCTTTCCCGGCCTCCGGAAGGCCGAGGCCCAGGCGGTCTACCGCGCCTGCCAGGCGCAGGAGCAGGCCTGGCGGGAGAAGCGCCGGGTAAGGGACCTCGAGGAGCTCCGGGCCAAGTCGGGCGGCATTCAGCTCGCGGGCGGGGCACCCGTGTCTGCCGGCGGCGACGACACCCACCAGCCGGCGGCGCGCCTTCAGCGCGCGCGGGAGATGCTGCAGCAGGGACTCCTGACCGACGCCGAATTCGAGCAGGTGAAGTCGCGGATCCTCGGCGATCTGTGAGCCGGCCGTGACCGGCTATGCCCGCCGGCTCGGGCTTTTCTCCGGCACCATGGCGGTGGTGGGCGGCATCGTCGGCGGCGGGATCTTCCGCACCCCGGCATCGGTGGCCGAGCGCGCCGGGAGCGTCGGCCTTACGCTGGTGGTCTGGATCACGGGCGGAGTGGTCGCGCTGGCCGGCGCGTTCTGCTTCGGCGAGCTGGGCGCCCGGCGTCCGCGGGCCGGCGGCGGCTACGTCTACCTCCGCGAGACCTTCGGCCCGCTGCCGGCGTTTCTCTACGGGTGGACGCTCCTGCTGGTGATCGCCACAGGCGCGATCGCCGCGGTGGCGGTGCTCTTCGCGGACTACGCGGTCGCGCTGCTCGGCCTGCCCGAGGGATGGACTCTGCCGGTCGCCGTGGCCAGCGTGGTCGTCCTCTCGGGGATCAACTACCTCGGCGTGCGGCCCGGCGCGCTCACCCAGAACCTCTTCACCGTCCTCAAGCTGCTGGCCCTGGCGCTGCTCGTCGGCGTGGGCCTCGCCTGGGCGGCGCCGGCCGCCGCCGCC
>DATCWW010000471.1:0-3964 GCA_036566145.1 Gemmatimonadales bacterium | reverse complement strand
GTTCGCCTTGCCGCTGCTCGCGTACTGGCTGGAGCTGCCCCGGGCGATGACCTCCAGTCCGGGCAGCCTCGCCAGCTTGCCGCGCACCTCGTCGGCCATGCCGGCCGCGAAGTACCGGTCGCCGCTGTCGCCCAGGTTGTCGAATGGCAGCACCGCGAGACGAGGGAGGACGTCATCGGCGTCTATCACGGCCGCGGCGGGACGAGCGTCCGGCGATCGGTGCAGCGCGAGGACCAGGACCAGGAGGGCGAGCGCGATGCTCACGCCCATCCAGGCGAGCCGCGGGACCCGGCGGCGTCGTGGCAATGGATCCGGGATCGGCGCGGTCAGCGCGTCGGCGAACTCGGTGATCGAGGCGAATCGGTCGTTCGGACTGAGCGACAGCGCCCGGCTCAGGGCCCGCTCGGTGGCGATCGACGCCTCCTCGCGCAGGCTCCGCACCCCGGGCACCGGCTGGGTGAACCGCCGGGCGATGACGGCGTGGAGGGTGGGCGCCTCGTGCGGCGGCGTGCCCGCGAGCATCTCGTAGCAGGTGGCGGCCAGGGCATACTGATCGGCCCGCGCATCCGCCGGCTCCGCCATCACCTGTTCGGGAGCCATGTACGCGGGGGTGCCGATCCCGTGGCCGGCCTCGGTCAGGTGCTCGGTTGGCTGGGGTACCAGGCTCCGCGCGATGCCGAAGTCGGCCAGCAGGGTCACGCCGTCCTCGGTGAGCAGGATGTTGGCCGGCTTCACATCCCGGTGGACGACACCTTCGCGGTGGGCATAGGCCAGGGCCTGGGCCGTCTCCCGCGTGATCCGGAGCGCCTCCGCGATGGGCAGCGGGCCCACCCGCCGGAGCCGGTCGCGCAGCGACTCGCCCTGGATGTAGGGCATGGTGTACCACAGCCCTTCCGCCGTCTCGCCGGAGTCATACACCGAGCAGATGTGCGGATGCTGGAGCCGGGCGGCGGTCGCGATCTCCCGGCGAAACCGCTTGGCGTCGATCTTGAAGGTGGCCGCGGAGGTGAAGAGCTTGAACGCTACCGGACGATCGTGCTTGAGATCGCGGGCGTGATAGACGGTCGCCATCCCCCCTTTCCCAAGCTCCCGCAGGAGGAGATAGGGCCCGATGCGGGCGGTCAGGGGCAGGGAACCGGCCATGGTCTCGTCGTGGATGGGATGAAACCTGCCGCGCGTTCCACGGAAACGCCAGCGTGCGCGTGGTCGCGGTGTATCCTTCGAGTGACCCTCACGAGTGGGACGGCACATGGCGGGAGACCGGACTGAGACGGTGGCGATCATGGCGGCGATCATCTATGCAGGTCGTACGGGGGAATCGGCGCAGGCGCCGAACGAGAAGGTGTTCGGGGTAGTCGCCAAGGCGGCGTGGGACCTGCACAAGGCGGTGGTGGACGCCGACGAGGTCCACGTCGGCCAAGCCGGATTCCGACAACCCTGAGCTGAGCACCGCCGAAAAACCGAACCGCCGCCCGGAGTCGCGAGTCCCTGGCGGCGGTTCACCTGTCCAGCTCCCGGGTCATCCACCCCCGGTTCATGCCGCGGGCCTCACATCGCCGCCCGCATCCGGCGTCCCACCCTGCGTGCCACCTTCCACCGGCGTCGCCGCCGGGGCCAACTCCTGCTGGGACTCGGGTTGGGCTACACCTGGCGCCGCGGCATGGGCGCCCCGTAGGGCAGCGCCTCGAGCTCTCGCGAACCTGCGGCCGCGGTCAGGTCTGCAGCGGCGGGTGGCGGCGGATCATGTCGGTCCGCTCCTGGATGCGCACGAGGTAATCCGAGGCGGATTCGCGTGGACCGCGGCGGGGAAGGGCGAAGTGCACGTCATCCGGCTGCGGAGTCTCGCCTTCCGGCGGCTCGTCCATCATCAGGTCACCACCGCGCCGCTCCACCGCAAGCTCGTACTCCTCCACGGCGTCGAGCAGGCTCACCAGCTCGTCGCCCGACTCACCTCCGGTGAGTGTCACTCCGCGTTGGCGCAGGCGATCGGCAGTCTCGAGCATGACGCGGTGGAGCTCTTCGCGTCGCTCCGGGTCCTGCTCCGACATATCGGACCTCCGCTGTTCGGTTCATCCGCATGGCTCCGGCAAACGACCTTCTGCCCGCAAAGTAATCCCGCGGACACCCCCGGGCGCCATGGCTCTCGACGCAGCTCTCCTTCGTTCCAAGCGCAACCCGGCGAAACCCTGTACCATTGGAGTACCGGGGCCTCAATCCGTGCCGCACCCCCGCGCCTCTCGCTGCGAGAAAGCAGGTCATGTATGACAGCATACATCGCGCAAATCGAGCGCTCGAACCGGAAGGACCTCTCCAACGTGGAGGTGCAGGTCACCCTCACGGACCCGAGCACGGGCCGGCAGTCCTGGAAGGGTAAGTTCGTGTCGCGCAGTGCCGACGGCATCGTCCCGAACGAGCGTCTGGCCCTCACCTTCGATACGGGGCAGAAGGGGACCGCGCTGGTCAGTGAGACGCTGTTCGACAGCCGGACTCCGGACACCACGCTCGTGCACCTGACCGGCACCGGTCCGCTGGTGTAGCTCGCCCGATCGAGGGGCCCGTCAGGCCTCCGGCACAGGCATTCAATCATTTCGATCTTCTGAGGACGGACGTGAATCAGCCCGACGAGCGGCTGCGGCCGCATCCGAGTACCCGGTTCACGGGACCTGTGGTTTCGCTCGATCTTCCGGATCTCGCCGGCGCCCTGCGCTCAGAGCCTCACCCTGCCAGGGATGGCCATCGGCAAGCGGGATTGGTTCATCGCGGGCCCCTTCGGATGCTGTTGTTCACCTTCGAGTCAGGCGGTCGGCTGCCGGAGCACCGAGCCCCGGGTCAGGTGGTGATTCATTGCCTTGGGGGCGAGTTGGCGGTCGAGGCCGGCGCGACACGGCATCGGCTCAGCTCCGGCGAGGTGGTCGTGCTGGAACCGGATGTGCCGCACTCGGTGGAGGCCCTTGCGGACAGTGACATGCTCCTGACAGTGTGCCTCGGCTGATCCACAGCCGACGTCGGGCTTTTGCCAGCCGATCCCTGGCGTAGGTTGAAGGCGAGAGTGGCGATGACTTCAGACCCGGGCGCCCGCATGGTCGTGCCGGACAACCTCCGCGCTGCCCTCGCCGGCCACTACACCATCGAGCGCGAGCTCGGCGCCGGCGGCATGGCCACGGTGTATCTCGCCCACGACCTGAGGCACGACCGCAAGGTGGCGCTCAAGCTGCTGCGGGAAGAGCTCTCGGCGTCGCTCGGCAAGGAGCGCTTCCTCCGCGAGATCAAGGTCGCCGCCGCGCTGCAGCATCCCCATATCCTGCCGTTGTACGACTCGGGCGCGGCCGACGGCCTCCTGTTCTACGTCATGCCCTACGTGGACGGTCCTTCCCTCCGCGACAAGCTGGCCAGGGAAGGCGAGCTGCCGATCCCTGAGGCAGTGCGCATCCTCCGCGACATCGCCGACGCGCTCACCGAGGCCCACCGCCACGGCGTGGTCCACCGCGATCTCAAGCCCGAGAACGTCATGCTCCGCGGCCGCCACGCCCTGGTGATGGACTTCGGCGTCGCCAAGGCGCTGAGCGAGGCCACTGGTCGCCAGTCGCTCACCACCGTGGGCGTGGCCCTCGGCACGCCGACCTACATGGCGCCGGAGCAGGCGGTCGCCGACCCGCACGTGGATCACCGGGCCGACATCTACGCCTTCGGCGTGGTGGGGTACGAGCTGCTGGCGGGCCGGCCCCCGTTCACCGGGGCGACCGCGCAGCAGGTGCTCGCCGCGCACGTGACCGCGACACCCGATCCCATCACCATGTACCGGCCCGTGCCACCGGCCCTGGCGGCGCTGGTGATGCGGTGCCTGGAGAAGCGCCCGGCCGATCGCTGGCAGAGCGCCGAGGAGCTGGTGCCTCAGCTCGAGGCGTTGATGACGCCGAGCGGCGGGATCACCCCGACGGCCACGCAGCCGGTCGCGGCCGCGCCC
>DATCWW010000459.1:0-3960 GCA_036566145.1 Gemmatimonadales bacterium | reverse complement strand
CGCGAGGCCCCAGGTCTGCCGGTCGCCGTCGAACGGCGCGGGCGAGAGGCCGACCAGGAGCTGCTGCTGCTCGTCGCTCAGCGCCCAGTAGAGGTCGAAGTATGTGGCGACGTACTCCACCAGCCCCAGCGGATCCGCGTGGCGCATCCCCTCCTCCAGCAGCGCGCGGGCTTCGGGCAGCTTGCCCTGGCCCAGCAGCACGATGGCCTTCGACTCCCACAGGTCCGGCGGGGTGGAGTCGAGCGCCAGCGCTCGGTCGGCCGAAGCGAGCGCCTCGGGGAGACGGTGCATCCGGGTCAGGTTGTAGGTGAGCCGCCGGGCGACCGAGACTGAGCGCGGGTCCAGGGCGAGCGCCCGGGTGAACACCTGCTGGCTCAGCTCCCAGTTGCCCCGGCTCCGCTCCGCCAGACCGATCCCCTTGAGCAGCTCGGCGTTGTTGGGCGCGAGCTTGCTGCCCCGGGTGTAGGCCGCGAGCGCGGCCGTCCCGTCGCGCCGGACCCAGTGGTAGTAGTCGCCCAGGGCCAGGTGCGCCTCGGCGAGCCCGGGTGCGAGCGAGAGCGCGCGGTCGGCCGCCGCCCGGGCCTCCGAATCGCCCAGCGCGGTCGGCACGCCGATGTAATAGAGGTAGGAATGGGTCCGGGAAAGCTGGGCCCAGGCCGGCGCGAAGCTGGAGTCCAGCTCGACCGCCCGCTGGTACAAGCCCACCGCGCGCCGCAATGACGGCGGCGCCACCTGGTCGATCCCGCCCGCCGCCTCGTTCCCCTGCAGGTAGAGGTCGTACGCGGTCAGGTTCGCGGTGGGTGTGCCGCCCAGTGACGCCCGCGCGCCGGCCTCGAGCGCCACGTCCAGCGCCGCCGCCACCCGCGACGCGACCTCGGCCTGCACCTGGAAGACGTCGGTGAGCGACGCGTCGAACGGCTGCTGCCAGCGGGTGGACGCGGTCGCGACCTGGATCAGCTCCGGGCTCACCCGCACCCGGCTCCCGGCCTCCGTTTTTTCCCACCGCACCTTCCCGGTGAGCAGGTAGTCCACTCCCAGCTCGCGCCCGATCTCCTGCGGGGTCTTGGTGGTCCGCTTGTACTGCGCCGAGCTGGCGGACGCGGTCACCTGGAGCCCGGGGAGCGCGGCCAGCTTGCCGCGGATCTCGTCGGTGATCCCGTCGGCGAAGTAGTCGTCCTCCGCTCGCCCCAGGTTCTGGAACGGGAGCACGGCGAGACGGCGCGGCGTGGGCGGGCCCGCAGGCGCGCTCGAGCGACCGGGCCGGAGCGTGAACAGGGCGACGAGGCCGAGGAGGAGGGCCGTCAAGAGAAGGAGAACGGCTGGTCGGCGGTATGGCGGTGCGGCGGTATGGCGGTAGGAGGCTTCGCCGGTAACCGTCCCTCCGCCCAGGGCGCGAGCGAACTCGTCGGCGGTCGCGAAGCGGTGCTCGGGGTCGGGGGCAAGCGCGACTTCGATGGCGCGCTGCACCGCGACCGGCACATCCGGACGGAGTGCGTCGAGGCTTGGCACTTCTCCCATTCGCCGCGCCGCCACGATCGCGCGGGTTGCCGCGCCGGGGTAGGGAAGCCGCCCCGCCAGCATCTCGTACAGCACCGTCCCCAGGGCGTAGACGTCGGTCCGGCCGTCCAGCTCCCGGTCGCCGGCCGCCTGCTCCGGGCTCATGTAGGGCGGCGTGCCCACCGCGAGCCCCGGATCGGTGAGCGTCTCTCCACCCCGAACCGCGAGCGCGATCCCGAAGTCGGCCACCAGCGCGTGTCCCGCGCCGAGCAGGATGTTCTCCGGCTTCACGTCGCGGTGGACCACGCCCTCCGCGTGCGCGAAGGCGAGCGCCTCGGCGGCTTCGCGGGCGATCGCCACCGCGTCCTCCACCGGGAGGCGGTGCTCGCGCTCCATCCGCTGGCGCAGGCTCTCGCCCTGCACGTAGGGCATGGTGAACCAGAGCAGGCCGTCGGGGCCGGCGCCGCTGTCGAGCACGGTGAGGATGTGGGGGTGCTGCAGGCGCGCGGCGAGCCGGATCTCACGCTGGAAGCGCTCGAGGCCGAGCGTGGGGGCGAGGCCGGGGTGGAGGACCTTGAGCGCGACCGGCCGGTCGTGGCGGAGGTCGTGGGCCAGCCACACCGTCGCCATCCCGCCCCGGCCGATGGCGCGCTCCAGCCGGTACCGGCCGGCCAGTGCCTGGCGCAGGCCTTCCGGCTCGCCCAGGCGGGTGCCCCCGGAATTCGGTGTGGCGACGGACATCAGGGCCGTAATCAAAGCACCCGGCCCGGGCGGCGCCATGTCGGGCGGAACAGCCTAGAACCTCGGTGGACCCCCGGTCACCCGTCCCGATCCAGCCCGAAGGTATTCCTGGCCCCGCCTTCGAACATGCCCTGCGGCAGGACCCGTTTGAGGGTCCCCAGGAGCCGGGCCTGCCGCCCCACCAGGTACCGGAGCCGCGGCCGGGGGCTCGCCGCGACTGCCGCGATCGCGTCCGCCACCACCTCGGCGGGCGGGCCTTTCTCTTCATACCCACGGATCGCGTCGTACGCCCGCTGCCGCCAGCGGTCGTAGTCGGCGATCGTCCGCGCGGCGACCTTTCGGTTCTGCATCATGGAGGTCTTGAGAAAGCTCGGCTCGACCATCGAGACGTGAATGCCGAGCGGGCGGAGCTCGTGCCGAAGGGCTTCGCTGTAGCCCTCCAGCGCGAACTTGCTGGCGGAGTAGATCCCCATGAACGGCGTCGCCGCGAGACCGGTGAGCGAGCTGACGTTGATGATCCGTCCGCTCCGCTGCCCCCGCATGATGGGGAGCACTTCCTTCACCATCCGGACCACGCCGAAGAAGTTGGTCTCGAACTGGGCCCGGGCCTCCTCCAGGGACAGCTCCTCCAGCGCGCCGGCCTGCTCGAAGCCGGCGTTGTTGACCAGGAGATCGATCCGGCCGGCGCGGGCGGTGACGGCGGCGACGCAGGCCGCGACCGAGGTGTCGTCCCGCACGTCGAGCGAGAGCATTGGGACGCCGGGTGCCGCATCGCCCGATGGATTCCGGCTGGTTCCGAAGACACGATACCCGCGCGCGGCGAGCGCCGCCGCGGTGGCTCGACCGACGCCGGAGGACGCACCGGTGACGAGGGCGACAGGCAGAGAACTGGTCATGGGACCTCCGCTGGCTTTCAGCGGCGGATGAATCGGAGCGGCTCTTCCCGACCGGCGCTGTAGATATATAAGAAGGGCCCTTCCACGCGGAACCGCTCGGCCTTCCCGAGCGCGTCGAGGTAGGCGCTCTCCTGACTCATGACGGCCTCGGGGCAGGCCATCCGGGTCACCGCCAGGGGCCCGAAGGTGACCGAATCTCCGGCGACGGTGACCGGCGCGGTAAACCTGTTGCACGAGGCACTCCCGGCGGCCTGGCCCTCGGTGGGGAACTCCAGCGTCGGGGCCGCACTGTCCAGCACGGCCGTGCCCGGGAGGTTCTCCAGCCGCCAGGTCGTGCCCACGAGGTAGGCCGCGCCCGAGGGGGTGCCAGCCGGCGCCTTCCGCACCCGCACCAGCTCGACCAGCGGGGCCACCATCGCGATCGACGCCATGTCGTCGCGGCGGCGCGCCTCGGCTTCCAGGGCGAGGCCATCGATCCGATAGTCGGTCGGGAGATTGGTGGGGACGTAGCGGGTGCCGTCGGCGGCGTCGATCACGAACAGACCGCCCTCGAGCTCGACGTGCCGCACGGTACCGCCCAGATGGAAGACGGGGCCGGACTGTTCTCCGCGTCCCAACTCCTCCCAGGGATTCGACTCGCGCCCGGCGCCGCCGCTGGCGCAGGCGGCCAGGAAGAGGGTGAGGCTGGTCGCGACGCGTGTCATGATGCCGGGGCGGCTCCCTCCACCAGCTTCCGGAAGCGTGGGTTGTCCCGCAGCGGATCGAAGTTGGGATCGATCCGCAGCCAGGCGGGCGAGAGGAGGTAGGGCATCTTGAGCAGCGGCTC